>DASVZD010000167.1:0-2433 GCA_036391815.1 Rhodocyclaceae bacterium | reverse complement strand
CTGCCAGACCAACCGCCCCTTCGGCATCAACGGCGAGTCGTTCGAGAACCCGGTCTATCTCGACAAGATCGTCGAGACCATGGGCGCCGAAGCCGTCAAGTACGACCAGAAGGTCACCTGCTGCGGCGGCGCGCTGGCCTTCTCCGAGCCCGACAAGGCCCAGAACCAGATCCGCCAGATCGTCGAGTCGGCCTACGACCACGGCGCCGACATGATCGTGACGCCGTGCCAGCTGTGCCAGGCCAACGTCGAGATCTACCAGTCGGAAATCAACAAGAAGCAGGGCACCAAGTTCAACATGCCCGTCGTCTATTACACGCAGCTGATGTCCGTGGCCTACGGCGCCTCCGCCGCCCAGGCCGGCCTCAACGGCCAGCTGATCCGCGCCGAGAAGCTCGAGAAAATCGCCGGATAGCCCCATTAGCCGATAAGGCTTGTGCCGCGCAACATAGAAAGGCCGGAATCCACCGGCCTTTTTTTTCGGCTAACGTGTCTCTCCAGGGATGCCGTTCTTGATCCTTGTCAAATAACGGAAAAGAGGAGACACCATGCAGACTGTAGTCTATAAGGGCCTGTCGTTCCGTAAGTTGAAGGCCGGCACCACGTTCCACCGACCCCATGCCCACAGGCTGGTCCAGGTGAATTCCCCGGCGGTCGAGGTCATGACCGACCTGCAATGCGTTTCGGCAGCCACCACCGACGCCGACGCCACGCTCGCCCAGGCAACCCAAGCCATGGTCGCCCGCAGCGTCCGCCTGCTGTTCGTCGTCGACGGCGCCGGCGAGATCCAGGGTCTCATCACCGCCCGCGACACCATGGGCGACCGGCCAATCAAGTACCTCCAGGAGCACGGCGGCAAGCACGCCGACCTCAAGGTGCGCGACGTCATGACCCCGATCGAGAAGATCGAGGTGCTGTCGATGGCGGACGTCGAGAAGTCGAGCGTCGGCCACATCGTCGCCACGCTGCAGAAGTGCGGCCGCCAGCATGCGATGGTCGTCGACGTCGACCGCATCAGCGGCGAGGAGACCGTGCGCGGCATCTTCTCCATCACCCAGATCGGCCGTCAGCTCGGCGTGCAGCTGCAGGCCTTCGAGATCGAGAAGGCGTTCGCGCAGCTCGGCCAGTTGATGGCGGGTTCGCTGCTGGCGGCTTGACCGCCGGCATTTGACCGCCAAGAACGACGTGGGGGGCCCTTGGCTCGGCGGCCAAGCGCGCTCCACTGCTTCCCCGCCGGGCTGATGGGGTGCCCCGCTGCACGTAGGCAAAGGAGGAGGCGGACGCCTTATCGCTGTTGTCCGCCGGGGGACACGCAGTGCGGCAGGGCACCCCGTCGGCCCGAGCGCGCTCCGACCCAGACTACGTCGCCAGCTTCCGATAAATCTCCGCAATCTTCAGCGGCAGCTTCCTCACGTCGGCCAATACCGTGTAGCCCGCCGGCCCGTACATGCGCTTCAGGTAGTCGGCGCCGTGCCGGTCGATGGTCACGCAATAGCTGCGCACGCCGCTGCGGCGCGCTTCCACCAGCGCCTGGCGCGTATCCTCGATGCCGTATTGCCCGCGATACTCGTCGCCGAAGTCGTCGGGACGGCCGTCCGATAGCGTGACCAGCAGCCGGTGCCTGGCCGGCTGGCGCAGCAGCAGGCGGGTCAGGTGGCGTATCGGCGGTCCCATGCGCGTGTAGTCCTTCGCCTCGATCGCCGCGATGCGTCGCCGCACCGCCTCGTCGTAGCGCTCGCCGAACTCCTTGATGCGGTAGATCTCGCAGCGCGTGCGCGTCCAGCCCGAGAAGCCCCAGATGGCGAAGGCGTCGCCCAGCGTCTCCAGCGCCTCGCACAGCATCACCAGCGCCTCGCGCTCGGCGTCGTTGACCCAGCCCTTGGTCGAGCCGCTCATGTCGACCAGGAACATCGCCGCCAGCGAGCGCTCGGCCCGGTAGCGCCGGGCGAACACGCGGTCGTCGGCGTCCGCGCCGCCGCGCAGGTCGGCGATGGCCGCCACCAGCGCGTCGAGGTCGATCTCCTCGCCGTCGGGCTGCCGCTTGAGGACCCGGTCGTCGCCGCGCAGCGCCTCGAAGCGCCGCCGGATCTGCCGGATCGCCGGCGCATAGCCGCGGCGCACCGTGTCGACGTAGTCCGCGTCGCCCGGCGGCAATTCCCGCTGGTAGAGATGGCACCAGTTGCGCCGGTAGGTGCGGCGCCGGTAATCCCACTCGTCGTACACCACGTCGGCGGCCGCCTCGTTCGTCGCGACTGGGCCGCCGCCCTCGCGCTCGGTGGGCGTCCAGGCGCCCGGTCCCGCGGGACTCAGGCACTCGGGCGGGATCTCCCCGAGATCCTGGACCAGCGACTGCGCGGCGTCGCGGGCCTCGGGCGGCAGCGCCACGAGTTCCCCATCGATGCGCAGCTCGCCGGTGCCGGCTTCCACCGCAAG
>DASVZD010000166.1:0-4920 GCA_036391815.1 Rhodocyclaceae bacterium | reverse complement strand
GACCGCCGCCGAGACCGTGACGCGCGGCCGTCGCCTCGCCGCCTTCAGCCCGGCGCATACCTCGGCCAGCCGCGTCAGCATCTCCGACGCCGCGCGCTGCAGCGCTTCCCCTTCCGGGGTCAGGACCAGGCGCCGCACCTCACGCCGGAACAGCTGGACGCCCAGTTGCTCTTCCAGCGTCTGGATCTGACGGCTGATGGCCGACTGGGTAAGGAACAGTTCGGCCGCCGCCTTGGTGAAGCTCAAGTGCCGCGCCGCCGCAGCGAAGCCCTTGAGCGGGTCCAGCGACGGCAGGGATCGCAATTCATTCATGCGTATTCCTCATGACCAGGATACGAATTCATCGTTTGTCTGGCCGCATTGTCGCCCATATCCTGCAGCCATGGATGCCGATTGCTCATGAAGGAAACGACGATGGCAACGATCACGCAAGAGACTCGGGTGGAGTTGTCGGCCCGCGAGGCGCTGACGCTGGGTCGCCTGCCGGGACGGCTGCTGACCTGCTCGAGCGGCGAAGTCTGGATCACCGTCGACGGCGAAGGCCACGACGTCGTGCTCGGCCCGGCGGGCACCCATCGCATCGACTCCGACGCCCTTGTCGTCGTTTCCGCCTTCGCCGACTCCGTGCTCAGCATCCGCCGTGCCGCTTCCCCCACCGCGTCCATCCCGTAAGGAGACATCCGTGCCATATCTCGACATCAAGCTCTCGGGGCCCTGCCTTCCCGGCAATGCCCAGAAACTCGCCGCCTGCATGACGGAACTCGCAGTCCACGTCCTGCGCAAGGAGCGTGAGGTGACGGCCGCCACCGTGCACTGCATGCCGCCCGGCCACTGGACGATCGGCGGATCTGCGATCGACGAACGGGGCATCACGAGCTTCTTCCTGGAAATCAGCGTGACGGCGGGCAGCAACACGCCGGAGGAGAAGCGGGCTTTCGTCGGCTCGGCATTCAAGGCGGCCGAGCGAATCCTCGGGCGCCTTGCGCCGGCCAGCTACGTCGTTGTGCGCGACATACCGGGCGATTCCTGGGGCTATCAGGGCCTTACCCAGCAGGCGCGGCGGCTCCAGCGCGTGGCGATGGAGGCCGTGGCGTGATCACCGCGCTCCTCGTCATCGACGTCCAGAACGATTACTTCCCCGGCGGGAACATGGCGCTCGAGCGCGCTCACGAGGCCGCGGCGAACGCCGCCCGTCTGCTCGCCGATTTCCGCGGCCGCGGCCGGCCGGTGTTCCACGTCCAGCATCTGATGGCCCGTCCGAACGCCGGCTTCCTGATGCCCGGTACGGCGGGAGCCGAAATCCACCCCGCGGTCGCGCCGATCGCAGGCGAGGCGACGGTGGTCAAGCACTATCCGAACAGCTTCCGGGAGACCGCGCTGCTCGACGAGTTGCGCCGCGCCGATGCCCGGCGCCTGGTCGTCGCCGGCATGATGACCCACATGTGCATCGACGCCACGGTGCGCGCGGCCTTCGACCTCGGCTTCAGCGTCGTGCTCGCGCACGACGCCTGCGCGACACGCTCACTGCGCTTCGGCGAAGCCGCGGTCCCCGCTGCGCAGGTTCACGCTGCCTTCGTCGCCGCCCTGCACGGCATGTTCGCCGAAGCGAAAAGCGTGGAAGAAATTCTGCGCCCCGGAACGGCCGCGCCCTGAGCCGGTCACTCGGCGTCCGCGAAAGCCGCCGTGTCGGCCATGGTGCCCCGGCAGCCGGCGGCGCCGCACATGCAGGCCCAATCCGAAAAAGCCTCCCTGGCGGTCTGGACGTCCAGGCGGTAGTCCCACACCAGTTCCTCGCCCTTCTTCACCTTCCTGATGGTGTAGAGCCAGGCCCGGGGCAACACGCCGTCGTCTTCCTCGAACAGCTCGCAGTTCGGCTCGCAGGCATGGTTGGCCAGGGCGGCCCATCCCGCCCCATCGATGCCGGAGCCATCGGACAGGCGCACGAACCGGGTGATGCCGTCATCCCCGAGGTCCGGCAAGTCCCCCTTCCCGTACCGCTTTCCCTTGTATTCGATCAATCGCTCGCCCGCATCCAGATTACGGGCCGCGAACAAGCCCATGCCGTGCAAACCGCTCTTCTTCGCGACAACCTTCGACACCATCACAACCTCGTCAGCGTAACGGGAACCCGGAGCATACCCTGCCGGCATGGTTGCCGGGCGGGCTCCTGTCAAGCCGCCATCGTCGGTACGATGAACTCGCCTTCGAGGGCAATCGCCTTCGCCCGCAGCAGTTCTTCCTCCAGCCATGCCGCCAGCGCGTCGGGCTGCAGGCCGAGGACGCGGGCGCCGACGTCGCTGAAGAAGGGCACGCTCGCAACGTAGGACTCCAACTCCGTGCGCCTCAGGCATCCGATGTCCAGCAGGTTGAAGGTCATGCAGGCCTTGAGAGCATTGCGCGCCATGCGCGCCGGATCCTGCTCGAAGGCGGCCAGCCGCTTGTAGGCGCGTCCGAGGGCTTCGCCGACGTCCCCGAAGGGCGCGCCATGGCCCGGGATCACGACGTCCACCGCGAGGCGCCCGATCATGTCCAGCGTGTCGCGCGTGGCCTGCAAGGCGCCCGGCTTGCCCATCACTTCGCCGAACACGATGCCGAAGCCGTCGCGCCAGAGCGCGTCGCCGGAGATCAGGATGCGGCGTTCCTCGCAATGGAACACCAGCGCTTCCATGTCGTGGCCGGGCGCATGCCAGGCGCGCCAGGCCAGCCCGCCCATCTCGAATCGTTCTTCCGGGCGAATCACGGCGTCGTGGCGGAAGCGGTCGCCGCGCTGGCGTGCCGGGGTGAGCAGCAGCGCCTGCTCGTCCCAGGCGGCGACGTGTTCCTCGATGCCTGCCGGAATCACGATCTCGCAGCCGAAGGCGCGCTGCAGCGTGGCATTGCCGCCGATGTGGTCGGAATGCGAATGGGTGTTGACGAGCCGCACCAGCCTGCGGCCGGCCAGCGCCTCGCGCACCAGCGCTTCGGTCTGCTGCGCGTGACCGACGTAGCCGCTGTCCACGAGGGTCGCCGCGGCGCCGTCGAAGCCCAGCACGTTGTTCGACGAAAGCCAGCCGCGCTCGACCACGCGCAGCGATTCGGGCAGCCGCGGCGCCGTCACGTCCGCTTCGCAGCCAGCGCGCGTGCGGCCTTGGAACCGGTTTCGCGGCCGAGCTGCGCCGAGATCCAGGCGCCCGCGTCGACGAGCCTGTCGAGGTCGATGCCGGTGTCCACGCCCAGGCCGCGCATCAGCCAGGCAACGTCCTCGGTGGCGACATTGCCCGACGCACCGGCCGCATAGGGACAGCCGCCGAGGCCCGCCACCGAAGCATCGAAGACGGCAACCCCGGCCTCCATGGCAGCGAAGATGTTGGCGATCGCCATGCCGTAGGTGTCATGGAAATGACCGGCCAGCTTCTTCAGCGGCACGCGCTTGGCGACCGCCTCGATCATCTCGCGCGTCGCGCCCGGCGTGCCGGTGCCGATCGTGTCGCCGAGGCTGATCTCGTAGCAGCCCATCTCGTAGAGCGCCCAGGCGACGTCCGCGACGGCCCGCGGCGCCACCTCGCCCTGATAAGGGCAGCCGAGCACGCAGGAGACGTAGCTGCGCACCGCGATATCGGCCTTCTTCGCCGCCTCCACCACCGGCTTGAAGCGCGCCAGCGACTCGGCGATCGAGCAGTTGATGTTCTTTTCGGAAAAGGCCTCCGAGGCGGCGCCGAACACCGCAATCTCCGTCGCGCCGGCGGCCAGCGCGGCCTCGAATCCCTTCTCGTTGGGCACCAGCACCGGATAGGCGACGCCTTCGCGGCGCTCGAGCCGCCGCATCACCTCGGCGGCATCGGCCATCTGCGGCACCCACCTGGGCGAAACGAAGGCCGCCGCCTCGATGGTCTTGAGACCGGCGTCGGCAAGGCGGCCGATGAGTTCCAGCTTGGTCTCGGTGGCGATCGGCTGCTTCTCGTTCTGCAGCCCGTCGCGGGGGCCGACTTCGACGATCTTGACGCGGCGTGGCAGGGGCATGGTCAACTCGCGGCGGGTTCGAACTCGAGCAATTCTGCGCCATCCGCGACCTGGTCGCCGACGGCAAAGCGGAATGCCTTGACGACGCCGGCCGCCGGCGCGGCGATGGTGTGCTCCATCTTCATCGCCTCGAGGACCATCAGCGCCGCGCCCTTCTCGACCTTGTCGCCGGCCTTCGCCACCAGCGCGATGACCTTGCCCGGCATGGGCGCCGTCAAGCCGCCCTCGGCGCCGCCGCCCTCGCCGGCATGGAACAGCGGATCGATCGCGGCGAAGGCGAAGCCGCGGCCATGCAGGAAGACGTGGCGCTTTTCCCCGGCGACGACGACGGTGGCGTTGATGCGCCGCCCGCCGAGATCGGCGCGCAGCTGGCTGCCCGGCAGCATTTCGCCCGACGCGTGCGTGGGGTGTCCGTCCAGTTCCAGTTCGAAGTCCGGGCCCGCGTAGGCGACCCCGACGCTCTTCTCGACTTCGGCCGCGCGGAACGCCAGGCTGCGGCGCGCCGCGCTGTTGATGCGCCAGCCGTCACGCAGGTGCCAGGGCGAGTGCGGGTCTTCGTCGCCCAGCGCCTGGACGCTGCCCTGGGCGCGCTCGCGCAGCAGCTCGGCCAGCGCCGCGGCGAGCCACGCTTCGCGCGGCGGCTCGGCCTGGCCGTCGGCGAACAGGAAATCCTTCTCGCGCTCGATGAGGCCGGTGTCGAGATCTGCATGGGCGAAGGCGGGACAGGCGACCAGCCTCGAGAGGAAGCCGACGTTGTTCGCGACCCCGACGATGCGGTATTGCGCCAGCGACTGCAGCATGCGCGACAGGGCGCGTTCGCGCGTCTCGTCCCAGACGATCAGCTTGGCGATCATGGGGTCGTAGTGCGGCGAGATTGCGTCGCCCTGTTCGACGCCGGTGTCGACGCGCACATGCAGCGAG
>DASVZD010000165.1:0-2579 GCA_036391815.1 Rhodocyclaceae bacterium | reverse complement strand
CCGCAAGTGACTTTCGGCATCGCCGTGCGCATGGCGGTGATGTCCATGCTGGGGGCGGGGAACTGAACATGAAGATCGAAATCAAGAACGGACATGTGATCGACCCGGCCAACGGCATCGACAAGCCGGCGGACGTCTACGTCGCCGACGGCAAGATCGTCGCCGTCGGCAAGGCGCCGCACGGCTTCACCGCCGAGGCCCGCATCGACGCCAGCGAGTGCGTGGTCTGCCCCGGATTGGTGGACCTCGCGGCGCGCCTGCGCGAACCGGGCTTCGAATACAAGGCGACGCTCGAATCGGAAATGGCCGCCGCCGCGGCCGGCGGCGTGACGAGCCTGGCCTGCCCGCCCGACACCGACCCGCCGCTCGACGAGCCGGGCCTGGTCGAGATGCTCAAGCATCGCGCGCGGCTGCCGGACTTCGCGCACGTCTACCCGATCGGCGCGCTGACCGTCGGGCTCAAGGGCGAGCGCCTCACCGAGATGGCGGAGCTTGCCGAAGCCGGTTGCATGGCCTTCGGCCAGGCGAATACCGTGATCCTCAACACCCAGGTGCTGCTGCGCGCCATGCAGTACGCCTCGACCTTCGGCTTTCCCGTCTGGCTGGCGGCACAGGATTCCTACCTCGCCAAGGGCGGTGTCGCGCACGACGGCGAAGTCTCCGCGCGCCTCGGCCTGCCCGGCATCCCGACCGTCGCCGAGACCATCGCGCTCGCCACCATCCTGCATCTCGCGCAGAACACCGGCGCGCGCCTCCATGTCACCCGCATCTCGAGCGGAGCGGGCGTCGACATGGTGCGCGCCGCGCGCCGTGCCGGCATCGACGTGACCTGCGACGTCTCGGCGCACCATTTGCATCTTTGCGAGAACGACATCGGCTACTTCGACCCGCACGCACGGCTCGATCCGCCGCTGCGCTCGGCCGCCGACCGCGACGCGCTGCGCGCCGGACTGGCCGACGGCACCATCGACGCGCTCTGCTCCGACCATACGCCGGTCGACGACGACGGCAAGCAGGCGCCGTTCGGCGAGGCCGAGGCCGGCGCCACCGGGCTCGAACTGCTGCTGCCGCTGATGCTCAAGTGGAGCCGCGACGCGAAGGTGCCGCTGGCGCAGGCGATCGCGCGCGTGACCAGCGAGCCGGCCCGCGTCCTCGGCATCGAAGGCGGCACGCTCGGCGTCGGCCGCGCGGCCGACATCTGCGTGTTCGACCCGCGTGCGAAGGTGCGCGTCACGCGTCAGCGCCTGAAGAGCCAGGGCAAGAACACGCCCTTCCTCGGCCAGGAGCTGCCGGGCGAAGTGCGCTACACGCTGATCGACGGGCACCTCGCCTACTCGCCGCCGCTTTAGCGGCGTCGAGCAAGCGAGATGCCCGGAGCGGGCCAGGGTGGCCCCTCACCCCCGGCCCCTCTCCTGGGAGAGGCGCCGCTTACACGCCGTTTGACTTGAACCACGCCAGCATGCGCCGCCAGCCGTCCTCGGCCGCATCCTTGCGGTAGGAGGGCCGATAGTCGGCGTGGAAGGCATGGCCCGCATCCGGGTAGACGTGGATTTCCGACTTGCTTCCGGCCTTGGCCAGCTCGGCGCGCATCGCGTCGACGTCGGACAGCGGTATGCCCTGGTCCTTGCCGCCGTAGAGCCCGAGGACCGGTGCCTTGAGTTCGCCTGCGACATCGAGCGGCCAGCGCGGCATGTTGGCGTTCGGGGCGCCGTCGAGCTGGCCGTACCAGGCGACGGCCGCCTTGAGCAGGGGCTGGTGCGCGGCGTAGAGCCACACCGTGCGTCCGCCGCGGCAGAAGCCGGTGATGCCGAGATGGTCGACCTGGCCGCCGTTCGCCTTCGCCCAGGCGACGCATGCATCGAGGTCCGAGGTGACCTGTGCATCCGAGGCCTTCGCGGCGAGCGCCAGCGCGTCCTGCACGTCCTTGAGCCGGGACGGATCGCCGTAGCGCGCATACAGCTCGGGCGCGATGGCCATGTAGCCCGCCTTGGCCAGCCGCCGGCAGATGTCCTTGATGTATTCATGCACGCCGAAGATCTCGTGCACGACCAGGATCACCGGCGGATTCGCCACCGCGGCCGGCTGCGCGCGATAGGCCGGCATGGCGCCGTCCGAGGCCGGCACGCTGATCTCGCCGGCCGTCAGGCCCTGGGTGTCCGTGGCGATCGCGGTTTGCGCCATGACGGGGCCGGCGGCCAGGGTGAAGCCGGAGGCCAGGCTGCTGACCAGGAAACCGCGGCGCGTGAAGCGCATGGCGGGAAGCAGGCTGTCGAATTCGGCGGTGGTCATCGATGCGTCTCCTCTCGTGGGCTGAGCGGACACATTATGTCGCGGCTGGCCGATTTTCAACGATGCTGCCGCCATGGCGGCGACGAGGCGAGCGGCGAGCCCGAACGCGGCAGGCCGGAGATGAAGTAGAAGCGTCGCGGGAGCGCTGCCTTACAGCGCGCACTCCCCTTCCTTGCCCTTGCCGATGCCCTGACCGCCGCCCTTGTTGTGGGAGATGGAGGAAGGCATGGTGACCTGGATGCCCGATTGGGGCGGAACGGTGATCGGGGGGGTGTTGGCATTGGCGACGA
>DASVZD010000164.1:0-3071 GCA_036391815.1 Rhodocyclaceae bacterium | reverse complement strand
CTCGGTCTCGGCGCCGGAGATCTCCAGGCGGATGTCCTTCTTGAGCTCGGCGGAGACGTCGCGCACCACGCGCTGGAACTTGTTGAAGGTGGCGCCGATCTGCACCATGCGCAGCGTGAGCGCGGAGTCGCGCACTTCCTCCACCAGGCGCGACAGGCGGGCCGCGGCCTCGAACAGGTCGGGGATGTTGGCGCGCTGGGCGATCAGGCTGGCGCCCGCGCTGGCGATGATGAGTTCGCCGATCAGGTTGATGTGCTCGTCGAGCTTCTCGGCGTTGACGCGGATCAGGCTGCCTTCGGCGGCCTTGTGCTCCTTGACCTGCTTCTGCTTGTCGAGCGCGGCCTTGACCACCTGGGGCTGGACGACGTGCTGTTCGACCAGCACTTCGCCGAGCGGGGCGCCGCCGGATTGCTGGCTCAGGGCCTTGTCGAGTTCGGCGCGCGTCAGCGTGCCGCAGCGCACCAGGATCTCGCCCAGGCGCAGGTCCTCCTCCGGCATGCCCTCGATGAGCTGGAGGTAGTCCGAGACCTTGCTGTGCGGCGGCAGGATGCGGATCTGGGCGTCCTGGCGCACGAATTCGAAGGCGCCTTCGACGGTCGCCTTGTCGGCGTCGGTGTCGTAGCTGATCTCGTAGCCGAGATAGCTCGACTCCGGATCGAGGGCCGAGAGCAGGGGCACCCGGTCGACCAGGGTGATGACGTGGCGCAGGGTGCCGAAGGTCGTCAGGTAGCGGACGAAGGCGAGGGGGTCCATGCCGTTGCGCAGCACGCCTTCGTCGAAACGCAGCGACAGGTGCCAGTGGTCGGTGCCGGCGCCGTCCCCGGCGCTCCCGGCATCCACCGGTCCGGTGTGCTCGACCGGCGCCTTCGGCGCTTCCGCCGGCGTGCCGAGATGGACGTTGAGCTTGCCGACCAGCTCGTCGCCGGCGCTGCGCACCCGGTCGTCGGGGCGGCTGTCGCGGGCGACGTGCTCGATCAGCACGCCGAGGTGGTCGCAGACCGCGAGGAACAGCGCGACCAGGTCGGAGTCGATCGCCAGTTCGCGGTTCCGCACCTTGTCCAGCACGCTTTCGGCGACGTGCGTGAAGGAAACCACGTGGTCGATGCCGAACAGGCCGGCCGAGCCCTTGATGGTGTGCGCCGCGCGGAAGATCGCTGCGATCGTGTCGGCGTCGTCGGGCGCCTGCTCGATCCTGAGCAGCGCCTCCTCCATCTGCTCCAGCAGCTCGCGGCTTTCGGCGATGAAGGTGTGCAGGGCGTCGTCGAGCGGAGAGCTCATCAGTGAGGCCTTTCTCGGTGGCGGGATTGGAGGACCACCGGGTCGCCGAGATAGCCGGCGAGATCGGTGAGGTCGAGGGCATCGACGACGGCCGCGCTGTGCCCGAGGAAGCGCAGGGACTTGCGGCGCTCGGAGGCCTCGCGCTTGGCGCCGACCATGATCTGGATGCCGGCACTGTCGATCTCGGTGACGCGCGTGAGATCGACCTCGACTTCGTCGGCGGCGTCAAGCGCGGCCAGCAGGTCGTCGCGCACGCCGGCGGCGGTGGAGATGGTCAGTTCGCCGTGGATCACGACGTTGAGCAGGGCGGTCTTCTCGGCCATGGCGGACGTCCTACGGCAGCACCAGCTTGGAGACAGCGGTGATCATCTGGGCGGGCTGGAAGGGCTTCACCACCCAGGCCTTGGCGCCGGCCGCCTGGCCTTCGGCCTTTTTGTTCTCGCCGGCCTCGGTGGTGAGCATGATCACCGGCGTGAACTTGTAGGCCGGCATGGTCTTCGCCGCCTTGACGAAGGAGATGCCGTCCATGTTCGGCATGTTCACGTCGCTGATGATCAGGTGCAGCTTGCGGCCGTCCAGCTTGCCCAGCGCGTCCTTGCCGTCGCAGGCCTCGACGACGTCGTAGCCGGCGCCCTTGAGCGCGATGCTCACCACCTGCCGCAGGGAGGCCGAGTCGTCGACCACCATGATTGTCTTTGCCATTTCTTGTTTCTCCTTGTCGGTGTTCAAAAGAACGTGATTTCGGCATCGCCCGCCGTGGCTTGCGCGCTGCCGTTGCGATGCAGCTCGTGCTGCTCGGGAACCGTGTAGGTCTTGACCAGTTCGTCGAGCCACGCCGCGACGTCGATCGGGGTGCCGTGGGCGCCGTCGCGCCGCTCGGCGATGTGGGCCTTCATCTTGTTCATGTCGGCGATGACGTGGCCGAGCACCTGGCTGACGCGGTCCTGGAACTGGAGCGCCACCAGGACGTCGTCGACCTCGACGCCGATCGATTGGCCTTGCTGGCGCAGCAGCTGCGACGAATCGGCCATTTCGGAGGCCGCGTTGCCGAGCGACGCGACCACGCCGGCGACCACCTCGTTCGAGCGGCTCATCAGCGCCTGGTCGTGCTCGACGTACTCGAGCGAGGTGGCGAGCGTGTCGGCGATGGCGGCGTTCACCAGCTCGACGGTCTCGCTGATCTTCTTGCCGGTGGCCCCCGACAGGTTCGACAGCTTGCGCACCTCGTCGGCGACCACGGCGAAGCCGCGGCCGGCTTCGCCCGCGCGCGCGGCTTCGATGGCGGCATTGAGCGCCAGCAGGTTGGTCTGCTTGGCGATCTCGGCGACGTCGGCGGCCATGCTCTTGAGATGTTCGGTGTGCTGCGACATGGCGGTGGCCTTCTCGAGGTGCGCATTGCGGGCCAGCAGGGCTTCGCGCAGCGCTTCGACCATCGAGTGCAGCTGCTCGCGCGCATCGTCGAGCAGCGTGCCCATGGTGCCGCCGTCGCTCTGCGAGGCGGCGAGGGTGGCGTCCAGGTTCTGCGAGATGGCGGCAAAGCGGTTCGCCAGGTCGGTGATCGACTGCTCGGTCAGGCCGCGCATCATCTCTATCTGGCCCGACCAGATCGGCAGCACCTTGTCGCACAGCGCGTCGATGTTGCGCAGGCAGCCGCCGTCGCCGCCTTCCGGACTTGCCGCCTGCGCTTCGGCCAGGACCTGCGCATGCCGACGCTGCAGGCGGCCGAGGCTGCTGGCGCTCCAGGCGGCGAGTCCGCCTGCGGCGAGCCCGACGGCCAGCGCCAGCGCCGCCGG
>DASVZD010000163.1:0-5759 GCA_036391815.1 Rhodocyclaceae bacterium | reverse complement strand
AGTTCGCCTGCCCGCACTGCGGCTACGCGCTGCAGGAGCTGGAGCCGCGGCTGTTCTCGTTCAACAACCCGATGGGCGCCTGCCAGGAATGCGACGGGCTGGGCAACATCCAATTCTTCGACCCGGCGCGCGTGGTCGCCTACCCGCACCTGTCGCTGGCGGCGGGCGCCATCCGAGGCTGGGACAAGCGCAACCAGTTCTACTTCCAGATGCTCGAATCGCTGGCGTCGCACTACAAGTTCGACACCGGCGTTCCCTTCGAGGAACTGCCGACGGCGATCCAGAAGGTCGTGCTCTACGGCTCCGGCAAGGAGCAGATCAAGTTCAAGTATCTGAACGAGAAGGGCACGCGCTTCGACCGCAGCCACAGCTTCGAGGGCATCATCCCCAACCTCGAGCGCCGCTACCGCGAGACCGATTCGGTGATGGTGCGCGAGGAGCTTTCGAAGTATCTGAACGCCAAGCCCTGCCCCGAGTGCGAGGGCACGCGGCTGCGCAAGGAGGCGCGCTTCGTCTTCATCGGCGGCAAGACGGTGCCCGAGGTCAGCGGCCTGTCGCTGATCAATTGCCGCGACTTCTTCAACATGCTGCAGCTCACTGGCCACAAGGCGCAGGTGGCGGAGAAGATCGTCAAGGAGATCACCACGCGGCTGACCTTCCTGATCGACGTCGGCCTCGACTACCTGTCGCTGGAGCGCTCGGCCGAGACGCTCTCCGGCGGCGAAGCGCAGCGCATCCGCCTGGCCTCGCAGATCGGTTCCGGCCTCACCGGCGTCATGTACGTGCTCGACGAGCCTTCGATCGGCTTGCACCAGCGCGACAACGCGCGCCTGCTGGGCACGCTGGCGCACCTGCGCGACCTCGGCAACACGGTGATCGTCGTCGAGCACGACGAGGAGGCGATCGAGACCGCCGACTATGTCGTCGACATGGGGCCAGGCGCCGGCGAGCATGGCGGACGCATCGTCGCGCAGGGCACGCCGAAGCAGGTGGAAGCGAATCCGGACTCGCTGACCGGCGCCTACCTCTCGGGCCGCCGCGCCATCGCCGTGCCGAAGAAGCGCACCGCCCCCGACCCCGAGCGGGCGCTCTCGGTCATCGGCGCGACGGGCAACAACCTCAAGCAGGTCGACGCGCACATTCCCGTCGGCCTGCTCACCTGCATCACCGGCGTCTCCGGCTCCGGCAAGAGCACGCTGATCAACGACACGCTCTACGCCGCCGCCGCGCGCCACCTCTACGGCTCGTCGATCGAACCGGCGCCGTACGAGGAGATCCGCGGCCTCGAGTTCTTCGACAAGGTCATCAACGTCGACCAGTCGCCGATCGGCCGCACGCCGCGTTCCAACCCGGCCACGTACACCGGCGTGCTGACTCCCATCCGCGAGCTGTTTGCCGGCGTGCCGCAGGCGCGCGAGCGCGGCTACGGGCCGGGCCGCTTCTCCTTCAACGTCAAGGGCGGGCGCTGCGAGGCCTGCCAGGGCGACGGCATGATCAAGGTGGAGATGCACTTCCTGCCCGACATCTACGTCCCCTGCGACGTCTGCCACGGCAAGCGCTACAACCGCGAGACGCTGGAGATCCGCTACAAGGGCAAGACCATCTACGAAGTGCTGCAGATGACCGTCGAGCAGGCGCGCGAGTTCTTCGACCCGGTGCCCGTCGTCGCGCGCAAGCTGCAGACGCTGATGGACGTCGGCCTCTCCTACATCACGCTCGGCCAGTCGGCCACCACGCTGTCGGGCGGCGAGGCGCAGCGCGTCAAGCTGTCGCTCGAGCTCTCCAAGCGCGACACCGGCCGCACGCTTTACATCCTCGACGAGCCGACCACCGGCCTGCACTTCCAGGACATCGAGATGCTGCTGTCGGTGCTGCACCGCCTGCGCGACCACGGCAATACCATCGTGGTCATCGAACACAACCTGGACGTCATCAAGACCGCCGACTGGATCGTCGACCTCGGCCCCGAGGGGGGAGACGGCGGCGGGCGCATCCTGGTGGCGGGATCGCCGGAAACCGTGGCTGCCGACAAGGGCAGCCACACGGGGCGCTACCTGGCAAAGGTGCTCAAGTCCGCGCAGGCGAAGGCCGCAAAGCGAAAGAGCGCGTAGCTCCCCATCATTCCGATGCGGCCACGGGCGTCTCGGACCCCGGAACAGCCATCTCTTGGCGCACCGCGGCGACCAAGCCGTTGAGATCGCCGCCCTTCATGCCGATCTCGCCGAGCACTGCATCGAGAATCGGCTGCTGGGCGCGGTAGGCCAGGGCGGCGGCGACTGCCTGCTCGGCAAGGTTGCCGCTGCCGTTGCCGCCCGGCACTATGGGGCCGCCCGCCGCACTGCCGCGATTGAGGCCATCGACCTGCACGATCTTGATCCCGTCGATCTTCTCCATCGGCTTCACCGAGGCTTCGATGATCGCCGGCAGCGCTTCGAGCAGTTTCATCTTCACCTGCATGGCAATCTGCTCGGCCGCCAGCGTGTTCAGCGCCGCGTTGCGCATCTCGATGCCATTGGCGTCCACCTGATACTGGACCTGTTGCGCCTCGGCCTTGATCTTGACCGCCTGAGCCTGGTTCTGCGCCGCATCCTTCTCGGCTTCCGCGGCGACGCGGATACCGATGGCCTGCTGTTGCGCTTCCTGGTCCGCGGCTACCAGCGCGATCTGCTTCTCGCGTTCGGCGATCGCCACCTCGCGCGCCGTCTTCACCTGCTCCTCGGCACGCGCTGCCAGCGCGCGGGCTTCGTTGGCCTGCTTCTCGGCTTCGGATTGCGACTTGGATTTCTCGGCAATGGATATCAGCTTGTCCTGATCGGCCAGGGTGGTCTGTTTCTCCTGGTCGATCTTCGCGACCTGTACTTCCCGGTCCGCCTGGATCTGGCGCTGGCGGATGGCCCGGTTCTTCTCCACTTCGGCTTCCTGGACCAGGCGCTCCGCATCGATCTTCGCCTGCTGCGCCTCACGCTCGCGCTGGGCGGTAATGCTCGCCACCTCTGCCGTCTGCTGAGCCTTGCGCGTCGCAACCTCCTGCTGCTGCTGGAGCGTCGCGAAGGTCTGGTCCTTCTCGATGGTGAGCTTCAGCTGCGTCGCCTCGAAGTTCTTCTTCGCGATCGCAACCGCGGTGTCCTGCTCGATCTCGTTGCGCTCCTTGGCGCGCTGCTGCGTCTGCTGCGTGAGCTTGGTCAAGCCCTCGGCATCGAAGGCATTCTGCGCGTCGAAGAACTTGATCGGGGTTTGATCAAGCCGCGTCAGGCTCACGGATTCCAGTTCCAGGCCGTTCTTCAGCAGGTCCTCGGACACGGCGTTCTGCACCGCCTGGATGAAGTCGGCGCGCTTGTCCAGCAACTGGTGCATACCCATCGACACGGCCGCCGCTCGCAGCGCGTCCACGAACTTGTCTTCCACCAGTTCCTTGAGCGAATCGGGATGCATGGTGCGCTGGCCGAGAGTCTGCGCAGCGTTCGCCACGCCTTCGACGCTCGGGATCACGCGCACGAAGAAGGCCGCCACCGCGTCGACGCGCAAGCGATCGAGCGTGATCAGGCTGTCGGCGCCGGCGCGGGAAACCTCCAGCTTCAGCGTGTTCATGTTGATGTTCACGCACTCGTGGAACACCGGGAGGACGATGGCGCCGCCGTCCATCACCACCTTCTGTCCGCCGAGGCCCGTTCGCACGAACGAAAGCTCCTTGGAGGAGCGGCGATATAGGCGGGAGAAGACCACGCCGACCGTCAGCAGGCCCACCAGGGCGATGCCCGCCATGATGCCCGTTTGCAGCAACTGATCCATTATTGTTCCTTCCCTCGAGTCAAAGAATGTCAGGACGCGGATTGGCGATCGCCAGGAAGCGCGAGCCGGATATCTGCTTCACCAGCAGCACCGATGTCCCCGCACCGAACTGCTGGTCATCGGCCTCGGGCTCGACGCGCACGTACAGCGTCTGCCCGTGGTCGTTCTTCACCTTCGCTTCCGCCGGATAATTCGGGCGGGCCGTTCCGTTGACGACCACGGCGATGCGGCCGACCAGAGTTTCCAGCAGGACCGCCGAGCTTTCATCGCGCGGGATGATGCGCGCGAGGGCCTCTCCCGACGCGCGAACCACCGGCAGCGCGCCCAGGAGGGCTGGGGCCGCGGAGAGAAGTGCGGGCGGGTAGCTGCCGAAGGCCCCATGCACCAAGGCATTGATGGTGTACCCGATCATGGCGAAGGCAGTCAGCAGGATGACGAGCGATGCCAGCAGCGGCACCTTGCCGAGGTGGAGCCAGCCCAGCCATGAATCCGAAAGCCCTTCGAGGTCATGGGACGTGTCGGGCATCACGTGGTCAAGCCACCCCGAGAAGCTCATGCCGACGACCAATCCCATGCCCTCGATCACCGCGATCGACAGCAGCATGATGACGGCCGCGGTGAATGGCCAGGATTCGTTAGCGAGGAAGAGTTCCATCGGGCACCTCATTCGCGCGAGCGCGCCGCCTTGATGGCTGCGAGGCGCTCGGCGATGCGATTGGTGCGCTGCATTTCCGCCAGATCCTTGAGCTTTCCGGCATCGGCGGCGACGCCGGAAACGAGGCCAGCGCCGGTCTGCCTAGCCAGCACCCGTCCGAACGAGGACTCCGCATCATCCACCCGCGCCTGGCGGCCGGAACCGCCCGGAGGGGCGGGAGACGCTGCCTGGCTGGCCAGCGTGGCCTGGTAATCGGCGAGAACCTGCTCCAACTCGCGCTTCTTTGCCAGCAATGCAACGACGTAGCTCTCCAGCTCCTTGCTGCGTTCGGACTGTTCGTCCAACGATTTCTGAAGCACCGGCAGCAAGTCCTCGATGTCCGCCTGGCGGCCGATGGCGGCGGCCGCGAGATCGTCCCGCTCCTGGCTTACGGCGAGTTCGACCTGTTCCGCCAGCTTTTCGTGCTCGCCGTTCAGCTTGGCCATCTGCGACAGCACCAGGTGCTTGCCGGCCTCGGCCTTGCCCAAGTCGACGCGCACCTCGGCGATGACCTGGTCGATCTCGCGGACCGATTGCGCCATTACCGCTTCGGGCGCCAGGTTTTCCGCCTTGTCGAGCAGGGCATGCGCTCCGCCGGCGATGATGCGGGAGACGCGGGTTGCGATGGTGTCAGCCATTTTCCGACTCCTTCCTCTTGCGATTTGAGATGATTTCGGCGATTTCCACGACGTCAGGCAGGTGGCGCTCCAGGGAGCCCGGGTCATAGACGGCGGGCATGGAAGTGACGGCCGCACGCAGCAGGGCGATCAACAGCCGAAAGCACTGCTGCCCCAGCACCGCCTCGAGCTCCACGGCATCCGCGGGCTTGCAGCCTTCGGCAAGCCGCGACGAGACGAGGGTCGCCATGATCTGTGGCGTCCATTCCAGGGCTGCGGCGACCACATCGGAATGATCCTTTCGCCCGCGTTCGAAGGCAGCGACGCCCTGCACCAGCGGCTGGACCATGGAACGCATCCACATCGCACAGAGTGCGGGATCCGCCATGCCCGCTTCCTGCTGCCGAGCCCAGGTCAGCAGGGCGCGCAGCTTTTCGCTCGGCGTCTTGGCGCCTTTGTCCTGCAGGGACAGCAGCCATTGAAAGTCCTCGTCCGGCATGCGGATCGATACGGTCTGCATCTGCGCCATGGCATCTCCGTTCCCGGACCTTCAGGCCCGATCGCATACAAACGCATACACCTGCACGCCGAATGCTATGCGCATGACCAGATCATGTCAACCGCATACGCTTTTCGCATTATGTCCGCATTCGTGTTGC
>DASVZD010000162.1:0-15022 GCA_036391815.1 Rhodocyclaceae bacterium | reverse complement strand
GGTGCGCGACGCCAAGACCGGCTACTTCACCATCATGGGCCGCATCGACGACGTGCTGAACGTCTCCGGCCACCGCATGGGCACGATGGAGATCGAGTCCGCGCTGGTGTCGAACCCGATCGTCGCCGAAGCCGCCGTGGTCGGCCGTCCCGACGACCTGACCGGCGAGGCCATCTGCGCCTTCGTCGTGCTGAAGCAGGCGCGGCCCTCGGGCGAGGAGGCGAAGAAGATCGCCAATGAGCTGCGCAACTGGGTCGGCAAGGAGATCGGCCCGATCGCCAAGCCCAAGGACATCCGCTTCGGCGACAACCTGCCGAAGACGCGCTCCGGCAAGATCATGCGCCGCCTGCTGCGTTCCCTGGCCAAGGGCGAGGACATCACGCAGGACGTGTCCACGCTCGAGAACCCGGCCATCCTCGACCAGCTCAAGCAGGCGAGCTGATGCGCTGAGCGAGTTCAGGGAAAGGGCGCCTGCGGGCGCCCTTTTTTTGCCACTGGGGTTTCTTGGAGCGCCGGCCTAGAATCGGCGCGCAAGAGGAGGGGAATCCATGGACCGTTCGAGCCTCACGGCGCAGCGCCTCGTCGCCTTGTTCCTGCTCGGCTGCGCGCTGTTCAACTATCCGCTGCTGGCGCTGTTCAACCGCAGCGCCGAAGTGTTCGGCATACCGCTGCTGTATGCCTTCATCTTCGGCAGCTGGCTGGTGCTGATCGCCCTGATGGCCTGGTTCATGGAAGGACGCGAGGACTAGGTCGATGCTCCAGTCCGGCGTCATCATCGCGGCCTCGTTCGCCTATCTCGGCGTGCTGTTCGCCATCGCCTATCACGCCGACCGGCGGGCCGACCGCGGCCGCTCGCTGATCGCCAACCCGACCGTCTATTCGCTGTCGCTGGCCGTGTATTGCACGACCTGGACCTTCTACGGCAGCGTCGGCCGCGCGGCGGCGACCGGCATCGGTTTCCTGCCGATCTATCTTGGGCCGACGCTGATGCTGGCGCTCGGCTGGCTGGTGCTGCACAAGCTGGTGCGCGTCGCCAAGGAAAACCGTATCACCTCGATCGCCGACTTCATCGGTTCGCGCTACGGCAAGAGCCCGCTGCTGGCGGGCCTCGTCACCGTGATCGCGGTAGTGGGCGTGGTGCCCTACATCGCGCTGCAATTGAAGGCGGTCTCCAACAGCTTCGCCATCCTCAGCCGCTATCCGGACATCGTCATGCCGGCCAACAATGCGGCCGGCGTGCCGTTCTGGCAGGACAGCGCGCTGTTCGTGGCGATCATCCTCGCGGCCTTCACCATCCTGTTCGGCACGCGCCATCTCGACGCCACCGAGCGGCACGAAGGCATGGTCGCGGCGATCGCCTTCGAATCCGTGGTCAAGCTGGTCGCCTTCTTCGCCGTCGGCCTGTTCGTCACCTACGGCGTCTACGACGGCTTCGCCGACATCTTCGACCGCGCCGAGGAGGTGCCGGACCTCGCCCGCCTGCTGGTCGCCAGCGACACCGCGGCCGGCTACGGCAGCTGGGGCGCGCTCACCTTCCTGTCGATGCTTTCGGTCCTGCTGCTGCCGCGCCAGTTCCAGATCGCCGTGGTGGAGAACGTGAACCCGGCCCACGTGCGGCGCGCCGTCTGGCTGTTCCCGCTCTACCTGTTCCTCATCAACATCTTCGTGCTGCCGATCGCGCTGGGCGGTCTGCTGCGCTTCCCGGCGGGCGTCGACGCCGACACCTTCGTGCTGACGCTGCCCATGGCGCACCAGCAGGAAGGGCTGGCGCTGCTGGTGTTCATCGGGGGCCTGTCGGCTGCCACCGGCATGGTGATCGTCGAGACCATCGCCTTGTCCACCATGGTCTGCAACGACCTCGTCATGCCGCTGCTGCTGCGCTGGCGCGCGCTCGGCCTGGCCGCGCGGCGCGACCTCTCGGGCCTGCTGCTGGGCATCCGGCGCTGGGCCATCGCCGCCATCCTGCTGCTCGGCTACATCTATTTCCGCGGCGCGGGCGAGGCCTACGCGCTGGTCGGCATCGGCCTGATCTCGTTCGCCGCGGTGGCGCAGTTCGCCCCGGCGCTGATCGGCGGCCTCTACTGGCGCGGCGGCACGCAGGCAGGCGCGCTGGCGGGGCTGCTGGCCGGATTCGGCCTGTGGCTGTACACGCTGCTGCTGCCGTCGTTCGCCAAGTCGGGCTGGCTGCCCGGCGACTTCGTCACGCAGGGCCCGTTGGGCATCGGCCTGCTGCGGCCGCAGCAGCTGTTCGGCCTGTCCGGGCTCGACGAGATCAGCCACTGCATGTTCTGGAGCCTGCTGGCCAACGTCGGCCTGTACGTCGGCGTGTCGCTGCGGCGCCGGCCGGACGCGCGCGAGGCGCGCCAGATGAAGTCCTTCGTCGATGCTTCGCGTCGCTACCGCGGCCTCGCCGAGTGGCGCAGCGGCGCCGGCGTCGCCGACCTGCTGCCGCTGGCCGCGCGCTGGCTGGGGCCGGAGCGCGCGCGCGACGCCTTCGACCGCTATGCCAGGGCGCGCGGCCTGCCCGCGGCGGACGCATTGCCGGCCGACACCGATCTGGTCCACTTCGCCGAGAGCCTGCTGGCGGGCGCCATCGGCTCCGCCTCGGCGCACGCGATGGTGGCCTCCGTGGTACAGGAGGAGCCGCTGAGCCTCGAGGAGGTGATGGACATCCTCGACGAGGCCTCGCAGCTGCGCACGCACAGCCGCGAGCTGGAAGAGAAGTCGCTGGAACTGGAGCGCGCCACCGCGGAGCTGCGCCAGGCCAACGAGCGGCTGCGCGAACTGGATCGCATGAAGGACGACTTCATCTCCACGGTGACGCACGAGCTGCGCACGCCGCTCACCTCGATCCGCGCCTTCTCGGAAATGCTCCACGACGATCCGAAGCTGGAACTGGCGGAGCGCGAGCGCTTCCTCGGCATCATCGTGGGGGAGACCGAGCGGCTGTCGCGGCTGATCAACCAGATCCTCGACCTCGCCAAGCTGGAATCCGGCCGGGCGGACCTGAAGCGCGCCGAGGTCGACCTGGCGGAAGTCGCCCGCGAGTCGATCGCGTCGTTCTCGCAGGTCTTCCGTGACAAGGGCATCACGGTGGACCTGCAGGTGCCGCCGGCATCGGCCTCGGTGCTGGCCGACCGCGACGGCCTGACCCAGGTGATGCTCAACCTGCTGTCGAACGCCGCCAAGTTCGTCCAGCCGGGCGATGGCCGCATCGAAGTGAAGATCCTGGCCGCAACCGGCGAGGCGGGCATCGAGGTGACGGACAACGGCCCCGGCATCCGGCCTGGGGAGCGCGAGACGATCTTCGAGAAGTTCCGCCAGGGCGGCCAGGACCTCATGACGGAAAAGCCGGCGGGGACGGGGCTCGGGCTGCCGATCAGCCGCCAGATCGTCGAGCATCTCGGCGGCCGCCTGTGGGCCGAGGACGCGCCCGGCCGGGGCGCGCGATTCATATTCATGCTGCCCAGGCGGGCAGGCGATAATTAGAAAATCCGAGGAGAGCTGCATTGGCGAAGAAGATCCTGATCGTGGATGACGAGCCCAACATCGTCATATCGCTCGAGTACCTGATGAAGAAGGAAGGCTTCGAGGTGGCCGTGGCCACCGATGGCGATGCGGCGCTGGCCACGGCGGCGGCGTTCCGTCCCGATCTGGTGCTGCTCGACGTCATGATGCCGAAGAAGTCGGGCTTCGAGGTCTGCCAGATCCTGCGCGCCGATCCGGCACTGGCCGCGCTGAAGATCGTCATGCTGACGGCGAAGGGACGCGATTCCGAGATCGCCAAGGGCACCGGATTGGGCGCGGACGCCTACATCACCAAGCCGTTCTCCACCAAGGACCTGGTCGTGCGCATCAAATCCCTGCTGGGACTTGCATGAACGCCCGCATCCGCTTCCTCATCGCCGTCTGCGTCCTCGGGCTGCTGATGACGGGGCCGTTCCTGGTCACGGCGGCGATCCTGGTCTCCGAGCTGAAGGACGGCGAGCGCGCCATGGCCGCCCAGGTGCTGCTGCCGCGGCTGCCGCTCGGCGGGCTGATCACGCTGCTTGGCTTCATCGTCGGCGTCCATGTGCTGCGGCTGCTGTTCAAGCAGTACGTCCATGGCCTGCAGAAGATGGGCGAGATCCTGCGCCTGATGCTGGGCGCCAACCGCAATTTCCGCGTCGAGCTCGACGGTCCGCCGGAGGTCCGCCAGCTGGCACGCGCGGCGAACGATCTCGCCCAGCAGCGCGACGAGCTGCTGACCGACGTCGAGGCCCAGATCGCCCGCGCCAAGGCGTCGGTCGAGGAGGAGAAGAACCGGCTGGCGGCGCTGATGTCCGAGCTTGCGCTGGGCGTCGTCGTCTGCAACCTGGACGGCCGCATCCTGCTCTACAACAACCGCGCGCGGCTGCAGTTCAAGGCGCTGGCCCACGGCCCGACCTCGATGAGCGGCGGCGCGCTCATCGGGCTCGGGCGCTCGATCTTCTCGATCCTCGAACGCGGCCAGATCGCGCACGCGCTGGAGAGCATCCAGCTGCGCCTCGCCAAGGGCAGCGCCGAGCCGAGCGCGAATTTCATCACGTCGACGCGCAGCGGGCAGCTGCTGCGCACCCAGATGGCGCCGGTGCTGCGCACCGGCGCCGATGGCGCGGCTTCGCCCGCTCAAGGCGACGCTGGCCGCTCTGACCAGCAAATCACCGGCTATGTGCTGACCATCGAGAACATCACCAAGAGCTTCGAGCGCGACGCCGAGCGCGACCAGCTGCTGCAGTCGCTGACGGACGGCAGCCGGGCGGCGCTGGGCAGCATCCGCGCGGCGGTCGAGACGCTGCTCGACAGCCCGGACATCGAGCCGGAGATGCGCAGCCGCTTCCTCGGCGTGATCAGCGAGGAGTCGCTGCGCATGGGCGCGCGCATCGAGGAGGCCACCGGCAGGTTCGCCGACGCGCTGAAGACGCGCTGGCCGCTCGAGGACGTGCTCGGCATCGACGTGCTGGCCGCCGCGCAGCGGCGCATCGAGGACAAGGTCGGGCTGCCGATCAAGACCGAGGAGATGGACGACGCGCTCTGGATACGCGCCGACAGCTTCACGCTGATCCTGGCGATCACCTTCCTCGCTGCCCGCCTGCACGAGCATTACGACATCCGCGAGCTGCGCTTCCGGCTCTCCTCGGAGGGCGCCATGGCCTTTCTCGACCTGATCTGGTCGGGCGTGCACGTCTCCACCGAGACGTATTACGCCTGGGAGCTGGAGCCGATGAACGTCGGCGCGGACGTGAGCCCCCTGACGCTGCGCGACGTCTGCGAGCGGCACGGCGGCGAGCTCTGGTACCAGCGCGACCGGGCCGTCCATCGCGCCTTCTTCCGCCTGGTGCTGCCGGTCGCCGAAGCGGCTCCCGAGATGCGGCCGGAACTGCAGTCGCAGCACCTGCGCAGCGACAGCCGTCCCGAGTACTACGACTTCAACCTGTTTGCGTCGCGCGACTCGAGCGTCGACCTCGACCGTCCGCTCGCCGAGCTCGCCTATACGGTGTTCGACACCGAGACCACCGGCCTCGCGCCGTCCGAAGGCGACGAGATCATCCAGATCGGCGCGGTGCGCATCGTGAATGGGCGGCTGCTGCGCCAGGAAATCTTCGACCAGTTGATCGATCCGCGCCGCCCGCTGCGTCCCGAGGGCATCCCGATCCACGGCATCACCGAGGACATGGTGCGCGGCCAGCCCGCCATCGACGCGGTGCTGCCGGCGTTCTACGAGTTCTGCAGCGAGACCGTGCTGGTGGCGCACAACGCCGCCTTCGACATGCGCTTCCTCGAGCTCAAGGAGGCGGCGGCCGGCGTGCGCTTCGCGCAGCCGGTGCTCGACACGCTGCTGCTGTCGGCGGTGCTCCATCCCAACCAGGAATCGCATCGCCTCGAGAGCATCGCCGAGCGGCTCGGCATCAACGTCATCGGCCGCCATACCGCGCTCGGCGACGCCTTCGTCACCGGCGAGATCTTCCTCAAGATGGTGCCCCTGCTCAACGACGCGGGCATCGTCACCCTGCGCGATGCGCTGGCCGCCTCCGAGAAGACGTATTATGCACGCGTCAAATACTGAACCATGACCCAGCAGACCAAGCCCGCCCGCCTGACCCTGCATAGCCAGTTGGCCGCCCTGGTGCGGCGCAAGCCGGTCACGGCGGCGCCCGAGACCACCCTGCGCGAGGCGGTCCAGGCCATGGAGGAACACAAGGTCGGCTCGGTGTGCATCGTCGAGCCCGAGAGCGGCAGGCCGATCGGCATGTTCACCTTGCGCGACCTGCGCCGCCGCGTCGCCCGCGACGGCTGCGACCTCGACCAGATGGTGATGACGGCGGCCGGGGAGCGGGGCGTCATCGCCCTCAACTGGCGCTCGACCATCTACCAGGCGGCGCTCGTCATGGCGCGCGAGGGCGTCCATCACGTGGTGGTGGTCGACGCCAGCGAGAAGCTGGCCGGCGTGGTCTCGCAAAGCGACATCTACGAGCTGCAGAGCGGCGGCGGCAAGGCGATCTCCGGCGCCATCCGCGGCGCGCGCGACATGGACGGCCTGGTCGCCGCGGCGGAGGACATCCGTCGCCTGGCGGAGCGCATGCTGGCGGAAGGCACCACCGCCGAGCCGCTCACCGCCCTGATCTCGTCGCTCAACGACCACCTGACGGCGCGCATCCTCGAGCTCACCAGCCACGACTTCGCCCTGCCGCGGGTTGGCTGGTGCTGGCTGTCGTTCGGTTCCGAAGGCCGCTTCGAGCAGACCTTGTCCACCGACCAGGACAACGGCATCGTGTTCGCCGCTGCGGCGGGCAAGGCCGAGGAGCTGCGGCACGCCTTCCTGCCGTTCGCCAACGCCGTCAACCAGCGGCTGGCGGCCTGCGGGTTCCCGTTGTGCAAGGGCGGCATCATGGCGGGCAACGCCGAGCTGTGCCTGTCGCTCGACGAGTGGAAGGGAAAGTTCCACTCCTGGCTGCAGTCGGGCAATCCGCAGGCGCTGCTCAATGCCACCATCTTCTTCGACTTCCGTCCGCTCTACGGCGACGAATCGCTCGTCGAGGAACTGCGCGCCTGGCTGCTCGGCAATTCGGTCGGCGCGCCGCTGTTCCTGCGCTTCATGGCCGAGAACGCCTTGCGCGTGCGCCCGCCGCTCGGCGTGGTGCGCGACTTTGCCTACGACAGGAGCGAGCAGTTCCCGCACACCATCGACCTCAAGGCCTCGGGGTCGCGCGTGTTCGTCGATGTCGCGCGCATCCTCGCGCTCGCCGGCGGGGTGGCGGCCACCGGCACCGCCGAGCGCCTGCGCGCGCTGGCCGAGCGCGGCAAGCTGGGCAGCGACGACGTCGACGCCGTGGTCGACGGCTTCTTCTACATCCAGCAGCTGCGCCTGCGCCAGCAGCAGGCGGGGACGCCGGCAGGATTGGCCAACCGCGTCGACCCGGACGGGCTCAACGAGCTCGACCGCTACATCCTGAAGGAAGCGTTCAAGCAGGCGAAGAAGCTGCAGACCCGCCTCCAGCTAGAATACCGGCTCTGAAGCCGGACCTCCGCATGCCATCCAACCGCCTCTTCGATCGCCGCCTCAAGCGGCTCTATGCCTGGTACACGCTGGGCATCGCGCTGTTCATCGTCGCCCTGGCGACGGGCGAGAAGTTCGGCCTCTCGGCGCGCACCATCGGCTACCTGTTCCTGTTCGCCACCATCGCGGTCTATTCGGGCATCGGCGTGATCAGCCGCACGGCGGACGTCAACGAGTACTACGTTGCCGGCCGGCGCGTCCCGGCCTTCTTCAACGGCATGGCGACCGCCGGCGACTGGCTTTCCGCGGCTTCCTTCATCGGCATGGCGGGGACCCTGTATTTTTCGGGCTACGAGGGCCTCGCCTTCGTCATGGGGTGGACCGGCGGCTACGTGCTGGTGGCCCTGCTGCTGGCGCCCTACCTGCGCAAGTTCGGCCAGTTCACCATCCCGGATTTCCTCGGCGCCCGCTACGGCGGCAATGCCGCCCGCTTCGTCGGGGTGGTCGCCGCCATCGTCGCGTCGTTCACCTACGTCGTTGCGCAGATCTACGGCGTCGGGCTGATCATGAGCCGCTTCGTCGGCATCGAGTTCGAGATCGGGGTCTTCGTCGGCCTGGCGGGCATCCTGGTCTGCTCGTTCCTCGGCGGCATGCGCGCCGTCACCTGGACGCAGGTGGCCCAATACATCATCCTCATCATCGCCTACCTGGTCCCGGTGGTCATGATGTCCCAGAAGGTGACCGGGGTGCCGGTGCCGCAGGTCACCTACGGCGCCGTGCTCGAGCGCCTGGGCGCCGTCGAGAAGCGGCTGTTCGACGCGCCGGCCGAGGTCGAGGTGCGGCATCGCTACCGGGCGGAGGCCGCGCAACTCGAGGAGAAGCTGAAGAACCTGCCCGGCTCGCTGGAGGCGGACCGCGCGACCTTCGCCGCCCAGCTCGAGGCGCTGCGCGTCAACAACGCGCCGGTGCGCGACTTCCACCTGGCGCAGCAGAAGCTGCGCGAGCTGCCGAAGACCGAGGCCGAGGCGCGCAGCAAGTGGGAAGCCGAACGGCGGGCGCTGCTGGAGAAGGCCGAGCGGCCGCGGCCGCACGCCGAGGCCTTCAGCGGCGATCCGGCGACGCGCGACGTCGAGCGGCGCAACTTCATGGCGCTGATGGTCTGCCTGATGGTCGGCACCGCCGCGCTGCCCCACATCCTGATGCGCTACTACACGACGCCGTCGGTGCGCGAGGCGCGCGATTCGGTGGCCTGGTCGCTCTTGTTCATCTTCGTGCTCTACGTGACGGCGCCGGCCTATGCGGTGTTCGCCAAGTGGATCGTCTACAACGACCTGGTCGGTTCGTCGATCGCCCATTTGCCCGCCTGGGTGGCGTCGTGGGCGAAGATCGGCATGGTGAAGGTCGAGGACGTGAACGGCGATGGCATCCTTCAGCTTTCCGAACTCACGCTCAATCCCGACATCATCGTGCTGGCGACGCCGGAGATTGCCGGGCTGCCCTACGTGGTGTCGGGGCTGGTCGCCGCAGGCGGCCTCGCCGCCGCCCTGTCCACCGCCGACGGACTGCTGCTGACCATCGCCAACGCGCTTTCGCACGACATCTACTACAAGATGCTGTCGCCGGACGCCTCGGCGCAGCGCCGCCTGGTGATGACCAAGGCCCTGCTGCTGGTCGTCGCGCTGATCGCCGCCTGGGTCGCCTCGCTGCGGCCGGACGGCATCGTGTTCATGGTCGGCCTGGCGTTCTCGATCGCGGCATCCGCATTCTTCCCGGCGCTGGTGCTGGGCATCTTCTGGAAGCGCGCCAACAAGTGGGGCGCCGTGACCGGCATGGTGGGCGGCATGGCAATGACGCTGCTGTATGCCGCGCTGACGCATCCGTTCTTCGGCGGCTCCGCCGACGCCGAATGGTTCGGCATCGAGCCGATCGCCAGCGGCATCTTCGGCCTGCCGCTCGGCTTCGCGCTGATCGTCGTCGTCAGCCTGCTGACCCCGGCCCCCGACGAGGAGGTGCAGGAACTGGTCGAGAACGTCCGTTATCCCTATCTGGACCGCGAGGAGGCCTGAGATGGACATGTCGCTCGTGCTCGCGCTGGGCATCGCCCTGGTCCTGGTGCTCCAGGTCGTCCTGCTGCTGCGCCGGCCCGCCGACCAGCTCGCGGTCGCCGCCGAACGCCTGGCGCGCATCGAGGAGGCCACCCAGCTCGCGGCCCGCGAACTCGCCGAGTCGCGCGGACGGCTGGCGGCCTTCGACGATGCCCAACTGAAGACGCGGGAAACCGTCGTGGCCCTGCAGTCCGATCTGGCGCTCAAGCTGAACGACGGACTGCGCGCCATGGGCGACGCCGTGCGCGAGACCACGGCGTCGCAGGTCGTGCCGGAGCTGCGCCGGGGCTTCGCCTCGATCAACGAGATTGCCGTGCAGATGCGCGGCGAGACCGGGCAGTACCGCCAGGAGCTGACGGCGGCGACCACCGCGATGCGCACGGAACTGCTTGCCACGCTGAACGAGCTCAAGGCCACGGTCGACAAGGCGCTGAAGGAGGAGCTCGGCGCGATCCGCAGCGAGAACGGCGCCAAGCTCGAGGAGATGCGCCGCACCGTCGACGAGAAGCTCCATGCGACGCTCGAGCAGCGCCTCGGCGAATCCTTCAAGCTGGTCAGCGAGCGCCTCGAGCTGGTGCACCGCGGGTTGGGCGAGATGCAGAACCTGGCCGCCGGCGTCGGCGACCTCAAGAAGGTGCTGACCAACGTCAAGACGCGCGGCACCTGGGGCGAAGTGCAGCTGGAAGCGCTGCTCGACCAGATCCTGACCGGCGAGCAATACGGCAAGAACGTGGCGACGCGGCCGGGCAGCGCCGCGCGCGTCGAGTTCGCCATCCGCCTGCCGGGACGCGACGACGGCGCCCCGGTATGGCTGCCGATCGACGCCAAGTTCCCGATGGAGGACTACCAGCGGCTGGTGGACGCGCAGGAGCGCGCCGATGCGGCCGCCATCGAGGAAGCCGGCAAGGCGCTGGAGACGCGCATCCGGACCGAGGCCAAGACCATCCGCGAGAAGTACATCGAGCCGCCGTTCACCACCGATTTCGCGATCCTCTACCTGCCGACCGAAGGCCTCTATGCCGAGGTGCTGCGGCGTCCCGGCCTGTGCGACGCCGTGCAGCGCGACTCGAAGATCAACGTCGCCGGGCCGACCACCCTGGCCGCGATGCTGAACAGCCTGCAGATGGGCTTCCGCACGCTGGCCATCGAGAAGCGCTCGTCGGAGGTGTGGACCGTGCTGGGCGCCGTGAAAACCGAGTTCGGCAAGTTCGGCGAGGCGCTCGCGCATACCAAGAAGAAGCTCGAGGAAGCGAGCAACAGCATCGACAAGACCGTCACGCGCAACCGCGTGCTGACGCGCAAGCTGTCGGACATCGATGCCATGCCGGCGCTGGAGGCGTCGCTGCTGATCGATGGCGCTCCGCTGCCTGCGGGCGAGGACGGCGAATTGCCGCTCGAGGACCTGAAGTCCTCGTCCTGATCGCCGGTGGCGAACGGCATGGACGATCCCTGCGGCCTCCAGCGCTTCCTCGACGCGCAGGATCCGGTTTTCGAGCAGGTGCTTGCCGAACTGCGGGCCGGCCGCAAGCGCAGCCACTGGATCTGGTTCATCTTTCCGCAGATAGCAGGTCTGGGGTTGAGCGCCATGGCGCAGCGCTACGCGATTTCGTCGCTGCAGGATGCGCGGGCCTACCTCGCCCATCCGCAGCTGGCGGCGCGGCTGGTCGAATGCGTCGAACTGGTCCTGGCCGCCAGGACTTCCTCGGCGGAGGACATCTTCGGCGCGGTCGACGCGATGAAGTTCCGCTCCTCGATGACGCTGTTCGCCGAAGCGGGTCCGGGGATTCCGGCGTTCCGCGCCGCGTTGGAGAAGTATTTCGACGCGCGTCCCGATCCGCTCACCCTCGAACGGCTGCGGGCCGGCTGAGCGACGCCGGCGCAACCGTCGCCCATCGGCTAAAGTAGCGCCCGCCGGGGAGAGGCGGCACAGGCTCACGTCTTGAGCCTGGCGTCCGCCACAATGGCCGCCATTCGAAAGGAGGCCATCATGACGGATGTACCGTACCCCGACCGACTCGTGTTCTGGATGACGACCGTGCTGGGGATCCTTGCTTGGCTGCTTTGAAACTGAACAAGACGCGCGCCGTCGGCGACATGCGCGGCGGCGTCGTGCTGTGCGCGACGCACCGCCTCGCGCGCAGCCTGCGCCAGGCGCACGACCGCGCGCAGGCCGCGGGCGGCGCCGCCGTCTGGCAGCCGGTGCCGGCATTGACGGTGGCGCAATGGCTGGACGGCGCCTTCGAACAGGCGCTGCTGGCCGGGGCGCTTCCCGCAACGGAGGTCCCGGCCGCCGTGCTGATGCCGGCGCAGGAGCGTGCGCTGTGGGAGCGGGTGATCGCCGCCGACGCGCAGGATTCGCCGGAGGCGGTGTTCTTCGACAGCGAAGGCCTGGCCGCGGTGGCGGCCGCCGCCAACGCGCTGGTCGAGGGCTGGGGGCTGCGCACCGGGCCGGCGGCGGAACTGAGCGAAGACACCCGCCGCTTCCTCCATTGGCGCGCCGAGTTCCGGCGGCGCTGCGATGCTTCGGGCTGGTGCGAGCCGGCGCGCGCGGTCTCCCGCCAGATCGAGGCGCTGGCGGCCGGCGCGCTGCCGCTGCCGGCACGCGCGCTGTTCGCCGGCTTCGACCGCTATACGCGGCAGGAGGAACGCCTGGCGGCGGCGCTGGCCGAGCGCGGCTGCGAAGTGGCGGAACTCGATCTCGGCAGTGACGCCGACGCGGTCGCCTGCGCGCTGGCGCTCCCCGATCGCGAGTCCGAATGCCGGGCCGCCGTGGCCTGGGCGGCGGAGCGACTGACCGCCGATCCCGCCGCCCGCATCGGCCTCGTCGTCCCGGATCTGGCAAAGGTCCGCGCGGCGCTGGCCGACCGGCTCGACGAGGCCCTGCACCCGCAGGCGTTCGCCGCGGGAAACGAGGAGATGCCGCGCTGCTACAACTTCTCGCTCGGCACGGCGCTGTCCCGGGTGCCGCTGGTGGAGGCCGCGCTGCGGCTGCTGCGCTTCGCCGCGGCGCGCCGCGTCGAACAGCGTGACGCCGGCGACCTGCTGCGCGGCGCCTACTGGTCGGCGGACGAATCCGAAGCCGACCGGCGCGCGCAGCTCGAGGCGCGCATGCGCGAAACGCTGGCGCCGGTCTTCCCGGCCGACCGGCTGCTGCGCCTGGTGCGCCGGCAGGCGGCCAGGGGCGTCTCGGCGCCGCGGTTGCTGGCCGATCTGGATGCGCTGCGCGGCGCCGCGGCGGGACAGCCGGCGCGCCAGCTGCCGTCCCAATGGGCGCGCACCCTGCGCGAGGTGCTGGAAGCCGCGCGCTGGCCGGGCGAACGGACGCTGACGAGCCACGAGTTCCAGGCGCGCTGCGCCTTCGACGAGGTGCTCGACAGCCTCGGCCAGCTCGACGGCGTGCTGGCGCGCATCGGCGCCGGCGAAGCCGTGAGCCGGCTGGCGCGGCTGTGCCGGGAGCGCGTGTTCCAGCCGGAGACCGAGGGCGATCGGCCGATCCAGGTCATGGGCCCGCTCGAGGCGGCCGGCATGCGCTTCGATGCGCTCTGGGTGATGGGCATGAACGACGACGTCTGGCCGGCGGCTGCGGACCCCAACCCGCTGCTGCCGGCCGAACTGCAGCGGCGCGCCGGCACGCCGGGGGCGTCCGCCGAGGTCGAGGCGGCCTTCGCGCGCGCCATCCATCAGCGCCTGCTGCGCAGCGCCCCTGAGGTCCGTTTCTCGTGGGCGCGCGGCGAGGGCGACCGCGTGCGGCGGCCGAGTCCGCTGATCGCCGGTCTGCCGGAGGAGCAGGTGTCCGCGCCTGCCGCGGCCATGGTGGAAGCGCTGTGCGGCATGTCGGCGCTCGAGCAGGTGGACGACAACCGCGCCCCGCCGCTGGCAGCCGGCGAGCGCATCGGCGGCGGCACCCATTTGCTCAAGGCGCAGGCCGTGTGTCCGGCCTGGGCCTATTACCGCTACAGGCTCGGCGCCCGCGCGCTCGGCGCGCCGGCCGAAGGGCTCGATGCCCTGGCGCGCGGCAGCCTGCTGCATGCCGTCCTGCAGGCCTTCTGGGAAGGCCGCTCCTCGGCGCAGCTGGACGCCATGTCCGCCCAGGCGCTGGCCGCGGCGCTCGAGGAGGCCGTCGGCCGGGCGCTCGACGCCTTCAATGCCGCGCGCGACGAGCCGCTCTCGCCGCGGCTCGCGGCGCTCGAGCGGGAGCGCCTGTTGGCGCTGGTCGGCAGCTGGATGGAGATCGAGGCGGCGAGGCCGGTCCCGTTCGAGGTCGCCGCCTGCGAGCAGACGCATGAAATAGACATCGAGGGCCTGCCGCTGCGGCTGACGGTCGACCGCATCGACCGGCTCGCCGATGGCCGCTGCGTCGTCATCGACTACAAGACCAGCCGCGAGCTCGATTGCGCGTCCTGGAGCCAGCCGCGCGTCATGGAGCCGCAGTTGCCGGTGTACGCCGCCTACGTCGCGCGCGGCGAGGTGGAGGCAGTCGCCTTCGCGCGGGTGCGCGCCGGCATGGAAGGCTTCGTCGGCATCGCCGCGGCCCCGGGGCTGCTGCCCGACGTGCCCGGCATCGCGGAGAAGGCGGGGCGCAAGCGCTTCGCCGAGGACGCGTTCCCCGACTGGCCGAGCGTCGTCGCGCACTGGCGCGCCGCCATCGCCGAAGTCGCGGCCGAGGTGCGCGAGGGCGTGGCGGCCGTGGTGGTCGCCGACGAGAAGGCGCTGCTCCATTGCGAGGTGAAGCCGCTGCTGCGGCTGGCCGAGCGGCGCGGCCAGATGGAAGCGCAGCCGTGAGCGCCGACGATCTGCTCGCCGCGGATGCGCGTGCCCGCCGGCGCGCGCTGGAGGCGGCGTCGTTCATCGTCGAGGCGCCGGCCGGCGCGGGCAAGACGGAACTGCTGACGCAGCGCTACCTGAAGCTGCTGGCGGCGGTGCAGGAGCCCGAGGAGATCGTGGCGATCACCTTCACCAACAAGGCGGCCGCCGAGATGCGCGACCGCATCCTGGGCAGCCTCGACACCGCGCGGCGCGGCGTGGCCCCGCAAGCGGAGCACAAGCGCATCACCTTCGCGCTGTCCGGCGACGCGCTGGCGGCCGCGGAGCGGCACGGCTGGAAGCTGGCGGAGAACCCCGGCCGCCTGCGCATCACCACCATCGACGCCCTGTGCGCCAGCCTGGCGCGGCAGATGCCGATCCTGTCGCGCTTCGGCGCCCAGCCGCGCGTGGTGGACGACGCGCGGCGGCATTACGAGGAGGCTGCGCGCCGGACGCTGGCGCTGATTGATGACGACGGCGCTCCTGCCGAAGTCGTGACCGAAGCGCTGCGCCACCTGGACAACGACGCGCAGGCGTCGATGCGGCTGCTGTCGGCCATGCTGGCGCGGCGCGACCAATGGTTGCGCCATGCGATCGA
>DASVZD010000161.1:0-15095 GCA_036391815.1 Rhodocyclaceae bacterium | reverse complement strand
ATGGCAGGCCGCGCCGGTTGGGTCTTGCCGGCAAACCAGTACCAGGCGCCGGCGGCGCCCGCCACGGCGGCGATCCCCAGCGCAGCGGCCGGCACCAGGCGCGACGGCCGTTTCTGCGGCGCCGCCAGCACGACGTTCTGCAACTGCGCGCGGTCGGCTGCCGGGGCGCGGCGCGCGTCGAGGTCGCGCAGCATCTGGTTGATCAAGCTCATCGGAGAACCTCGGCGGTGGTCATATCCATGCGCGCCGGAACGCGCTCTCGGTATCCGCGGCGGCGCGGCGAACATGCGCATAGCCGACGCGGTCGGCGCCCTCGCCGAAGGCCGCCAGCAGCGCCTTGTGCGCAAGGATGTTCACCAGCCGCGGCACACCCTTGGAGTGGCGGAAGATCGCCCAGCGCGCAGTGCGGGAGAACAGCGAAGGCCCGCGCAGCCCCGCCACGCGCAGGCGGTGCTGCAGGTAGATGTCCAGCTCGCGGCGCGCCAGTCCCGGCATGCGGTAATGGAAGGAGATGCGCTGCAGCACCTGGCGCGCCGCCTTTTCCGCCAGGATTTCGTCCAGCTCCGGCTGGCCGAACAGCACGATCTGGATCAGCTTGCGCTTCTCCGTCTCGAGATTGGAGAGCATGCGCAGCGCCTGCAGCGTCTCGAACGGCATGGTCTGCGCCTCGTCGATCAGCAGCACCGCCGTCTTGTCCGTCGCCGCGATCTCCAGCACGCGGCGGTTGATCGCCTTTACCAGCAGCGAAGGATCGTCCCCCACCTCGGCGCCAAGCTCGGAGGCGACCTCCGTCAGCATGGCGTCCGGCTCAATGTGCGGGTTGGGAAGGTAGGCCGCGACGCGGTCGTCGCCGAGCATGGTCAGCACGCGCCGGCACAGCAGCGTCTTGCCGACCCCCACCTCGCCGGTGATCTTGATGAAGCCCTCGCCGCTCTGGATCGCCAGCAGCAGCGTGTTCAAGGCCTCCTCGTGCGCCGTCACGCCGCATGTGAACTGCGTGTCCGGCGTGATGCTGAACGGGAGCTCGTCGAGGCCGAAGTGGGCGAGGTACATGGCGCTGTTCCTACTTCTCCAGGCTGAACTGGATCGGGTCCATGCCGCGCAGGCGCTCGTTGGTCTCGTTGATGTCCTTGGCCCATGCGGCGTCGGCGCTGATCACCGTCGGCTTGAGCAGGATCACCAGCTCGCGCTTGGTGAGCGTGTTCCCGCGCTGCCCGAGCAGGCTGCCGGCGGCGCCGAGTTTTTCGGCGCCCGGCAACTGGGTGTTGCTCAGATCCTGCTCCTGCCGCATCAGGCCGCCGATGGCGATGATGTTGCCATCCCGGGCCCGCACGATGGCGTCGGTCTCGTTGACGCTGCTGGAAGCCAGCGGCAGCACATAGGTGCCGATCGTCGAGCCGAGGTTGAGGGTCTTGGTCTTCTCCGTCACCACGCTCACGGCCGGGTGGACGTGCAGGATGATGTTGTTGTCCTCGTCGATCTGCGGCGTGACGTCCAGCGCGATGCCCGAGAAATACGACTGCAGCGTCACCGTCGGCGTGATGATCGGGTTGCCGGTCGTGGTGGTCGTGGTCGTCGTCGTGATGCCGGTGACGAACAGGTCGTCGGTGCCCACCTTCAGCACCGCCTTCTGGTTGTTGAGCGTCGCGATGCGCGGGCTGGAGAGGACCGAAACGCTGCCCTGGGTTTCGAGGAAGTTGAGCAGTGCCGCGAAGTTCGCCGTCTGCAGCGCCAGCCCGAAGAAGCCCTTGCCGAGGGATTGTGCAACCACGCTGCCGAACTTGCCGGGCGTGACGTAGGAACTGTCCCCGGTGTTCATGTACAGCGGGCCGCCCATGCCGGAGCGCGTGGTGATGTCGGCCGTCGCGCCCGAGACGCCCAGCGCCGCATGGCTGTTGTTGCCGCTCTTGAACGCCGCCCAGTTGATGCCCGCCTGGTAGTCGCGGCTCAGCGTCACGTCGATCACCTTCGCCTCCAGCACCACCTGGCGCTCGACAACCAGCTGCGTCGCCTTGAGGTAGGAGTCGACCGAGCGCAGGTCCTTGGGCATCGCACGCACCACGATCATGCCGGAGTCCTCGTTGACCACCACGCTGCGGCCCTCGTCGCTGCCGACGATCGCCGTCAGCGCCGTCTTCAAATCCCCCCAGAAATCGCTGTCCGTCGTGGTCTGCACCTGGGTGGTGACGTTGGCCGCGGTGCCGGTCGTCGGGCCGCCGGGGGTGCCCGGCGTTCCGGTCGGGCTGGGCGTCGGCTGCGGCGTTCCCGGGGTTGCTCCCGGCGTGCTTCCGGAAATGTTGCTGGCCCCGGACGTCACGCGCAGGCTCGTCATGCCGCGCCGCTTGGAGGCGAGGTAGTTGATCTGGAATATCCGCGTCTGCAGGGTGTTGGGCTGGATGGTGATCCGGTTGCCCTTGATGGTGAACTCGTAGCCGTACAACTCGCGGATCGACTCCAGCGCTTCCTTGACCGTCACGTCCTTCAGCCGGATGGTGATCTGGCCGCTGACCTCCGGCGTGACCAGCATGTTGTAGGGAGTCCCGGTCACCAGCGCCATGAACACCTGCGACGCCGGAGCATTGACGACGGACAGATCGAAGCGCGGCTCGACCTCGGCGTTCTTCGGCATGTCCAGCGTCAATGGCGGCAGCAGCGCCTTCTCCTCGGCCTCCTCCGCTTTCTGCGTGGCCTTCGCCTGGGCAAGCTCGGCCTTGGCCTGCTCGTAGACCGCGTCGGTCCGGAACGGCGTCGGCGAGCATGCCGACACCGCAATGCTGATCAAGGCTGCACAAAGAAGCCTGGCTTTCATTTTTTCCCCTCGTTGCGATCCTTGGCCATCTTCCCGCCATCCTCCCGTGCGCCGCCGGCCGGCGTCTTCTCCACGCCGGTGGTGAGCGTCAGCGTTTCCGTTCCGGTCGGGGACTTGAGCGTCACCGAATCCTCCCCGATCTTGACCAGCCTGGCGTCGCCGACGCGGCCGCCGAGCAGCACGTATTCGCCGTTGATGATGGCGCCCGGCTTGCCGCGGTTGCTGCGGATGATCGACTGCAGGCTGGAGCCCTCGCTGCCGCTGTCGGCCGACGCCGCGCCGAATGCGGCGGGCGGACGCGTCGGATCCGACAAGGCCTGGCCCCGTGCGCCGGCCGACAACGCGACGAGCCCGCAGGCAGCGGCGATGGCGAGGAAGTTGCGCGTGTTCTTCATAGCACCAGCCATCTCGAATCAGGGCTCAGCGAGTAAACGGTGAGCGTCAGCTCGCTCTTCGGATAACCGACGACCGACAGCGACATGCTGCCCCACAGCAGCTTCTGCGGAAGATGCTCGAGGTCCGACACGTAGGCGAGCAGGTCCAGATAATTGCCGCCAATCCTGATCTCGATGCCCTGCTTGTGGATGCTGTCGCCCTTGGGCGACGACGGCGCTGCCGCCTTGGCATCCGCCGGCTTCGCCTCGCCCGGCCCGGCGGCGACCAGCGGCGTCGGCGGCAAGGTCTCGAGGCTGATCAATTCGAGTCCGCGATGCTTGAGCAGCAGCGACCGCAGGAGCTCCTGGACGCGTTCCGGCGGCACCAGCACGCGCTCGTACTCATGCAGCTCGCGATCCACGGTCGCCATCTGGCTCTTCGCTTCCGCCAGCGCCGCCTTGTTCGGCGCATCGAGATCCTTCAGCCGGGCGCTCATCGCCGCCACTTCCGTCTGACCGGTGGTGACCGCCTGGCTGTCCGTCGCGATCTGCCTTTCCAGCTTGGCCGCCCGGGAGGTGGCCGGATCGACCCAGAAGTTGAAGCCGAGGGCGACGATGCCGACCAGCGTGGCCGCCGAGACCACCACCTTCTCGCGGTGCTGCAAGGCCGCGAACCTGGCTTCCAATGCCTGCCAGCGCGCCTTCATCGCTTCGCTCCGGGTGGCATGGCGCCCTCCGCGGCCGAGCCGGAGCGTGCCAGGGTGGGCGACAACGTGAATTCGTAGAACGGCAGAACCGCTGCGGCCGGTGGTGCGGCAGCGGGCGCCGGCTTGTGTGCGGGAGGCGTCGCCGGAACGGCCGCCGCTGGACCCGCTGCTCCCGGCAAGGCCGGCGCTGGCGCGGCCGGGGCGGCCGCGTCGTCCTCCTTGCCCGCCCAGACCTTCAGGGACGAGAACTCGCGGCCCTTGAAGGCCTGCTCGCCGTTGAGCCGACGGATGTATTCGGGCAGCGCGGCCGGGTCCATCATGCGGCCGCGGATTTCCATCGACTGGCCGCCGTCGGCGACGGCGAACCCGGTCAGCCAGAGGCCGGCCGGCGCCTGCCGCGCGAGGCCGCGCAGGTATTCATCGAACGCCGTCGATTCGGCGCCGGTGCCTTTCTTGAGTTCATTGAGCTGGCGCGTATGCAGGTCCAGCAGCGCGCGGACCTTCGCCAATTCGGCCTCGACCTGCGGATCGGGCTTCATCGCCGCCAGTTGCGCCTTCATGGCGTCCTGCTGCGCCTGCAGCATCGCGACCTGCGGCGCCAGCACCTGGTTCTCGCGCTCCAGCGCAGCCAAGTGCGAGCGCGCGATCCCGCCCCCGATGCCGAGCAGCAGCAGCAGCGCGCCCGATGCGGCGGCGAGGTTCGTCGCCGTCAGGACTTCGCGCTTGCGCAGCAGAGCGGGATCGTAGAGATTGATCTGCTGGCTCATGTCGCCTCCGCACCGCGCAATGCGGCGCCGAGCGCCAGCAGCGCCGCGCCGCCCTGCAACTCGGGCGCCGGGAGCGCCTGGACACGGCTGAAATCGAAGGCCGCGCCCAGGTCCATCAGTTCGACTGTCTGGTAAAGGTTGTCCTTCAGGTAGGCGACGAAGGCCTCGGCCCCCGGCATCGGCGCCACCAGCAGCTTGGAAAGCGTGATGAAACTGTAATTGCGGTCGAAATTGTCGAGCGAGCGCTGCACGTCGAGCAGGACGCGCTCGAACACGCCGCCGGGCGCCTCCGCGCCGCGTGCCACCAGGTCCGCGGCGGCAACCTCGATGCGGCGCGTCGCGAAGAGTTCCCCCTTGTAGGTGAACACCATGCGCCCGCCGTTGGCGTCGAAGCACAGCGTCGCCAGGCCGCGCCCCTCCTCTTCGAACAGCGCCGCCACGTTGCGCTGCGCCAGCTCCGGGATATCGACGGCCTGAAGCCGGATCTTGGCGTCCTGGAACAACCGGATCAGCGGCGTCAGCGCCGCATGGCTGGCCGCGATGCCGAAGACCTGGGGTCCGCGGCCGGCTCCCCCGCCTCCAGGGATATCGACGACGTCCACGCCCGCCTGGTCGACCGGGAACTCGAGCATGTCCTTGATGCGCCAGCGGACGGCCTCACGCCGCTCTTCGGCCGGCACCTGGGGCGCCTCGACCTGCACGATCTGATACTGGCCATGCCGCAACAGCGTGGTGCAGCGCCCCGTGAGGCGCGCACGCAACTGTCTGAGGGCGTCGAGTTCCCCGCCCTCATACGCGACCGACTCCCAGGCATTGACTTCGGGACGCGTTCCAGCGCCAGCCTGGACCTCGGCAATATGGATGACGCCCGGAGAAAAGACTGCGGATACCCAGTTGTCGCTCTGTGTTTTCGGGCTACGTCGAGGCCACATCACGCGGAACGATTTGATTTAGAACGCATATCGGATTCTATCACTTACTGCTACTACGGATTCGGGGATAAGGAACGAGAACGCCTGCAATTTGCGGGATTGTCCACGAATCAGTTGGTCGCAATGACGACCCGCGTGCGTTCGACATAGCCGGGCGAAGCGACCGCCGCGGGCGCCGCCGGGCCGGCCGGCGGACACCCGCCGGCGATCGGACACGCGGTCGCCCGGATGCGGTAGACGACGATGGGCTGCGCCGTGCCCGGCGCGCTTTCGCCCTCGTTGTAACGCCAGCACTGTCCCGTCACCGTCACGAAGAAGCCGGTCGAAGCGGTCAGGTCGAGCGTTGCCGTCTTGTCGTTGGCCGCAGCATGGCCCAGCGCGCCGCCGGCCGGACAGAGGTCGCCCGCCGTGCCGACCGCCCAGACGCCGGTTCCCGGCGTCGGCGTCAACGTCGGTGCCTGCAAGGCCTGGTAGAGCCCCCATTCGGTGCCCGAGCGGGCCGCCTGCCAGGCGCGGGCCGACTGGACGTCCTGCGCGATGGTCGTCTGCTGGGAGGTGCCCACCGCGACGATGGCGGCAGCCAGCAGCGCCAGGATGACGAGGACGACGATGGCGGCGACGGCGCCGAAGCCTTGCTCTCGCTTCATGGCACGTTGGGCACGTTGGCGCTGTAGGACAGCGTGACGGCCTCGCCGTCCTGCGTCAGCGTGAGCCCCATCCACAGCAGGCCGTTCTGCTCCGTGGCCGTCGGGCCCGCCTCGTAGGCGAAGGTGCAGGCCACCGCGTCCGCGGTCGCCACCGGCACGCCGCCGCCACACGCGGACGCGGCGCCGAACGCGGTGGTGGCGCGCAGCAGCGCGCCGCCGACGCAGCTGTAATAGACGACCTGCTCGTCACCTGGCACCACGACGAAGCGCCCTTGATCGTATCCCGGCATCGCTACGGGCGAGTTGGCCAGCGTCAGTCGCATTGCGCCGTCGGTCGCCAGCGCCGGCGCGGCGGCGGCCGTAATGGCGGCGCGGTTGGCGCCGGCGTAAACGTCGGCGTCGTTCGTGTTGTCGACCACCACGATGTCCGGCGTGGCGCCGCCGGCCACCAGCGCGCGCTGGCTCTCGATCCACAGCGCGTCGAACACCGTGTCGCCGGCGCCGAGCGACGCGCTCGCCGATCCAACCGTCGCCGTATCCGGCCCCATGCGGTAGCGCCCGCCCGCGATCGTGGGCGCCAGCCGGAAGCAGGCGGTAAAGGCGTCTGCCGGCTGCGGCGCGATGACGCTGATGGAGTTCGGAACCGCGCGCCGCACGTCGAAGCTCATGCGGCGCAGCGCGGTGTCCGCCATGTCCGTCATGTCGGCACGCCGCCGGGCGTCGAAGTAGCCCTTGATTGCCGGCAGCAGGAACATCGTCACCGATGCCGCCAGCACGCCGGTGATCGCGATGACGATCACCAGTTCGACGAGCGTGAAGCCGCGTATCTTCATGGCAATTCGGCGCCGTAGTTGGCGCGCCACGCGCTCAGCGCCACGCTTTGGCCGCCATTCGTCACCGTGACCGTGACCAGGCTCGCGGTCGCCCCTGACGGGCTGGCCGCCGGGATTGCGCCCAAGGCGGCCGGCGTCACGGTGACCGTGGTCGTGTAGCCGCTGAGCGGCGCATCGGCAGGGGTGCCATCGATCGTGCAGGTGGTGTGGCTGTAGTTGTTGTAGTCGGCAATGTCGTCGGCGCCCGAGCGGTCGCAGCCCGCGATGGTGCCGGGTCCGACGGCGTACGGCTTCAGCATCACCTCCTCCATCATCTCCTCGGCCAGCGCCAGCATCTGCTTCTGCACCAGGGGATCGGCCGAGGAACGCACGACGGCGTTGAACGCCGACAGCACGCCGGCCAGCCCGACCGAAATGATCACCATGGCGATGATCATCTCGATCAGCGTGAAGCCGGCGGCGCGCCTACTTGACATAGCCGGTCGAACCCTCGAGGGCGATAGGCTGCCCATTGACGCTGGCGGCAACCGCCGCCGCATTGACGGCGCCCGCCGCATCGGTCGTGATGCGGCCGTCGGGCTGGAAGAAGAGCGCGACGGGCATTCCCGCCAGGGTCACCCCCGCCGTGTCGGCGCTGTCGACGCTCGCCGCTCCGTTCGGCAGGGCGAGCGGGGTATCGCAGGCCGCCCCGATGCCGCCGTTGCTGGCGATGGTGAGGGTGAGCTTCACGGGCGTCAGCGTCGCGCACACCACACGCCGGTGGCTGGTCGCCGTCTTCTGCGCGAAGCGCAGTCCGCCGGCCACCGAATCGCGGAAGGCCGTCGCGCGGAAATCGCCCACCGTGTTCAGCTTCGGCAGCGCCAGGGCCGCCAGGATGGCGAGCACGATCAGCACCGTGATCAGTTCGATCATCGAGAACCCGAGTCCCCGGCTGCGCACCTCAGTACAGCTCCCGCACATGCACCTGGCGCCGGTTTTCGGGCGAGTAGATGCCGAAGGTGGCGCGGGCCGAGGGGTCGGCGCCCGAGGCCTGTCCCGGGCAGCTGCCGCGCAACCAGGGAATCCCTGCGGGCGTGCCACCATGGGTGGCGAGGCAAGAGGTATCGCTTCCACTGTTCCCTAGGTTGATCGTCAAGTCGACACTCCCGACATTGTGAGCACCGGGTTGTGCAAGAGTGACCAGCCATGACCCGGGAATCGGGCTCACCAAGTGGGTGACGGGGTCGGTCTGCGTCTTCTGGGTCACGCTTGCGACGCTGGTCTTGCCAAACACGGACTTCCCGCTCGGCGGTGCCACCAGGAAGACGGACCCCGCGCTCAGGGATGTGTTGTCCGTCGTGCTGGGCAGCCACGTCAGGCCGCCCCAGTACTGCATCTGGACAGGAAGCGCCAACGGCTGCGTCTCGGGGCCGGTACTGTTGGAAATGCGGAGGCGGCCGGTGACGAACTTGATGCCGCCCTCGACCGAATTGGCGGCGGGCGACTGCAGCGACGTGATGCCGTCCGCCGCCGCCGTCGCGCGGAAATAGACGTCCGTCGGACTCGTGGGCCAGGCGTTGAACGTATAGGTCGGCGAAACCCAGGCCACGCCGCCGGTCTTGGTCACGTTGCCCCCGGCATCCTTGGTCTCGTTGAAGGCGGCCGCCGCGACGGCGTTCGACGACAGCACGCCTTTCCCGGCATTCGCCGTCGCCGTGCTGCCCGGGGCGTCGAACACCGCGAGCGAGCCGTCGCTGGCGAACAGGCCCGCGTAGTTCTGCGTGGTCGTTCCGCCCGACGAGGCAGCGATCACCTTCAGCGGCACCCGCCCGGCTGCGGGAGCGAGCGGCTGCGCCGAGTAGGCGATGCCGCTTCCCGACGGGCAGGTCAGCCCCGCCGGGCAGTTCATCGTGCCGACGGCGACCGTGGCGAAATGGTCGGGAATGAAGCGCCCGATGCTGGCGGCCTGGGAACCGATGTCGCAGCCAAACTTCCCGGCACCATCCAGGACGTTCGACAGGTTGTTGCCGTTGGCGGTGTCCGTCACGCAGTCGCCCTTGACGCTGTCGACGCCCGTGAAGGCCTTGTCGATGTAGGCGCCCGCCGCCAGGTAGAGGTAGCCGACCTCGTTGTAGGCCGCGTTGGCGGCATTCGACGTCGCATTGGCCGTCAGCGTGCTGGTGCCGGCCACCTGCGGCAGGGTGACGAGGCTTCCCACGTTCTTGGTCGTGGCGGCGACGATATTGCTGGTCGGGTCCTGCACCGACAGCTTCGCCGCGTCCTGCACCAGCGTGCCCGCGTAGCCGGCGCTGGCGCTCGCCTTGAGGGTGAAGCCGAGCGTGTTCCCGGTGGCGGGATTGTAGTCGGTCGCCTTGAGGGTCGCCGGATCGGTGGCCAAGGGCGGCGTCGCCGCGGGCGTCTGCGTGGTGGCGAGCGTCACGTAGGGCGGCCGCACCGCGAAGTTGTCGGTCGAGCAGGCCGGCGACCCGCCCAGCGTCATGCGCATCCGGCCGTCCTGCACCGCGCTCGCGCTGATTACCGCAACGTTCTTCTTGCGGCCCTGGTCGGCCTGGGTGAACTGGATGGGCTGCGCCGCAAGCAGGCTGGCGCTGTTCTGGCAGGTGGCGGCGCCGGCATCCAGCGCCGTCGAGTCGACGAGGTCGTAGTTGATGGTGCCGACGAAGTTCGGGTCGATGCTGGTCGGATCGTCCGCGCGCACCGCCACCAGGTCGATGTTGAAGGCGGTGCCGGCGAGCTTCGTAAACAGGTTGGTCCGGGGATTCTTGGTCGGCTCCACGGCATCGAAGTTCGCCGTGCAGGCGGAATTGTCGACCTGAACCACGCAGTTCTCGGTGGTCCCGTTGAAGCAGCGCACCTTGGGATTGCTGTTCGGCACCGGGCTCACGTTCGTCCCGCCGAGCGTCATGCTGGTGCCGCTCACCGCCGCATTGTTGAAGGTCAGCTGCGTCATGCCGCTCGAGAAGGCGACCGTGTCCTGGGGAAGCCATCCCGAGGGAGTCAGGGTCACCTGCACCGCACCCGGGTAGAGCGCGGTGCAACCCGAGTCCATGCAGGCCTTCACCGTGACCGTGTTGCCGCCGCACTTGGAGAACTTGCCGTTGTACTCGATGCGCACGTGGTCGTAGGTGCCACTGCACAAATGTCCCTGGATCATGTCCGCCTTCACTTCGTCGGCCGACAGCTCGTAGTCGTAGATCTTCGCCTCGTCGATCATGCCGTGGAAGGCGCGGTCAGTCGCGAGCGTGCAGGTCTGGCCGGGCGGGGTCGAGGTGTAGATGTCCCCGCCGACGTACATCGGGCACTTGTTGGTCACCAGGGTGCCGGCCGGATTGCCGGTCACCTGGCGGTCCTGGACGCCGTTGATGTAGATCGTCTGGCGGTTGTAGGTCGACGAGTCGAAGGTGATGGCGACGTGGGTCCATTTGTTGAGCGGGATCACGCTGCTCGAATTCGTCCAGTAGGCCTGGGTCGTCGTCGGGCTGGTCTGGAACTGCCACCACCAGTAGAGCTTGCCGTCCGAGTTCACGTGGAACTCGTAGTTGACGTCGTTGGAGAGGATCGAATAGAGGTTGTCGTTGGCGTTGGAATTGGTGTCAGGGGGATAGGCGGTCAGGTAGATCCAGGCGGATGCAGACAGCGTATTCGAGAACTGGAAGAACGAATTGGTCGGCGTCTTCACCACCGCCTTGCCGTCGAAGTAGGCGGCATTGCAGAAGCCGCCGCCGACCACCGACGGATACTGGGCGCTGATCGAAGGCCCGGGCGGCACGGTGTTGGTCGCCCCGGTCGGCGTCTTGGTGTTGGTCGCCGTGGCTGCGGTGCCGACCAGCGTGCGGGTGCCGTTGAGCCCCTGGGGACCCCAGTCCTTGACCTCGCTGTCCGTTCCATTCCAGCTGTCGACCGCCTCGTCCATCCGGTAGTGCACGATGCCGCCGGGCAGCACCACGACGCGCGCGCTCGCCGGTGCGGCGCCGGGCGAGCTCACGGTGTTCCAGACGGTGCCGCGGGCGGTCAGCTTGACGACCAGGGTGAGCGACGCCGTGGTGGACGGCGGCAGGTAGCCGATGGTCCAGGTCAGCGTGGTTCCGGAAAGGGAAGCCACGCCCATGCTGGCGGCATGCGTGCTGTAGCTCATCTTGTCCGGAATCGCGTCGGTGACGACGATGTTGGACAAGGGCGTGGTGGCGTTGGCGTTGGTGGCCGTGATGATGAAAGTCACGTAGCTGCCGACCAGGCCCGACACCGGCCCGGTCTTGCCGAGCTGCACGCCGCAGGTCGGCGTCGTGAAAGTGGCGTCGCTGCCGGTGTCCGAGCCGGCGATGTTGGTCGCGTACGCGCGGAAATGGTAGGTCTTCTCGCAGGCGAGGCCGGTGACGGTCTGGGAGATCGCCGCGTTGGTCGCCGAACCGTCGAGCGGGCTCTGCGATGCCGTTGCCGTGCTGCCGTAATTGGTGTCCAGCCCATACTGGAACGAGGCCGCGGTCGGTCCCCCGTAGGTGACGGTGCCGTTGAGAACGGCGCTCGGACCGGTGATGGACGTCGCAGCGCCGGTGACCACGGAGGGCTTCCAGGAGATGGTGACCTGCCCGTCGGCGCCGTCGCCGCCCGATGCGGTGCCCAGCAGGCCGCTCGCATAGCCGCCGCTTCCACCGCCGCCGGCCGGATAGCCGTTATTGCCGATCCCGGTGGCTGTCAGCCCTGCACCGCCATTGCCGCCGCCAGTCGCCGTGCCCGTTCCGGCAGCCGCCCCGGATGCGCTGCCGCCCGCACCTCCGCTCCCGGCACCGCCGCCGCCTGCGCCGCTGTAACCGGCCGCCCCGCCGCTGCCCGAGCCTCCCGCGTATACCGTGGTTCCGACACCGTTCGTCGAGGAGCCCGCTCCTCCCGCCCCCGTGCCCGAAAGCAAGAACACTCCCCTTCCGCCAGCGCCGCCCCTGGCGGCTACGGACGGATTGGAATTTGGACCGAAAGTCGATCGCCCCCCGGACCCACCATTCCCCGTTCCGCCCTGACCGCCGCCGCCGACGCTCACGGCATAGCCGTTGCCCGGAACGACGGTGAGCGACCTCGTCGCATACTGGCCGCCCGCGCCGCCTCCGCCGGCACCGGAGAGTAATCCCAACGCCACTCCGCCGCCGGCACCGCCCGCACCCCAGGCTTCGACGACGACCGAGCTGACGCCCGCCGGGGCTGTCCAGGTGGTGGAGCCCGGCGTTGAATAGGTGTCCGCGTGCGCCGCTGCGCCGCCAAGACATGCGCAGACCGCCAGGCAGCGGAGGAGAACAACCTCCGCCGGGAATTCCACGCGAGTCCATCCAAACGCGGCCGGCAAACGGGCAGGACTTTCAGTCATAGGCGTTTTCCCATGGACCGGGCATCGACGGCCCACCCTCAGGAATTATGACACCATCACACACAAGGCAGCATTGCAGGCGTCATACCACCAAAAAAAAGAAGGGCAGCCGCAGCCGCCCTTCCGGAGCAAAGCGAGGTGGCGTCAGCACCCGGATCCGTTGTTCGTTTGCGTATAGGACGCCGGGGCGGCGGCGGTTGCCTTCGCGTACGCCACTTGGCAGTTGGCAACCGTCGGTGCGCCCTTGATCTGAATTGCGCCGGCCGCCACCGTGTACGCGGTTGCGGACAAGTCCATCGCCTTGGCAAGCTCGGTGGCAGAATTGGCGAATCCGTATTCCGTCTGAACGGTAACGCCATTACCGAGGTCCGTGTTTGCCGGCGTACCGGCGACTCCCAGGGTGCCGTTCACGGAAGCCTTGGAGTAGACCATGGAGTTGGCTGCCCGCATCGAACCCTCCAACGACGCCAGGGACGCCCTGCGGGCATCGCCGCCGAGGTCCACGAACTTCGGCAATGCAGTCGCCGCAAGAATGCCCAGGATGACGATCACCACGATCAGTTCGATCAGCGTAAAACCTTTTTGCTTCATCGTTGCCTCCAAGATAATAAGTTCGCGGCCTTCGGTCCCCGCCCGTCGAGGCGGCCTGTGCTGGCGCGAAGTCTAACACCCGCAATTAAAGTAGGGAAAGTGCCTGCTCAGCTTCCGCCCTTCATGGTCACCTTGCCCAGGTCCCACATCGGCAGGAAGATGCCCAGGGCGAGGACCAGGACCATCACGCCGAGCATGATGATCATGATCGGCTCGATCTGCTGCGCCAGGGTCTTGAGTTCGTATTCGACCTCGTTCTGGTAGAGGCCGGCCACCTCCTCCATCATCTCGTCCAGCGCGCCGGATTCCTCGCCCACCGCGATCATCTGCAGCACCACGGGCGTGAACGCGCCGGTGGCGACGGCCGCGCGCAGCACGGATTCGCCGCGCTCGACCGTGTCGCGCATGTTCTCGATCTTCTCCGCCAGGTAGGAGTTGTCTACGGTGGCCGCCACCGTGGTCATCGCCTGGATGACGGGCACGCCGGAGCGCGAGGACAGGGCGAAGCTGCGGGCGAACTGCGCGAGCGTCGCCTTGCGCACGATCTTGCCGGCGATGGGAATCCGCAGCTTCACGCGGTCCCAGGTATGGCGACCGGCGGGCGTCGCCACCCAGCTGCGGAAGGCGAGGATGGCGCCGGCGATGCCGCCGAGGATCATGTACCACCATTTCACCGTGAAGTTCGACATCCCGATGAGGAAGCGCGTCAGGATCGGCAGTTCGGCATGCGCGCTCTCGAACACCTTGGCGAACGCCGGGATCACCATCATGTTGATGACCGTGATGGCGATCGCCATCGCGATCATGACGAAGCTGGGATAGCGGAGCGCGGACTTCACCTGTTCCTTCATGAACCGCTCGAAGTCGAGGTGCTCGTAGAGGCGCAGCAGGACGTCGTCGAGCCGGCCGGTCATTTCGCCGACGTGGATCATGGCCAGGTAGAACGACGAGAACACCTTGGGATGCCGCGCCAGCGAGACGGAGAACTCGCGCCCCGAATCGAGGCTCTCGCGCAGTTGCCCGAGCATGGACTTCATCGCCGTGTTCACGCTGGATTCCTGCAGCCCCGCCAGCGCCCGCATGATCGGCAGCCCCGCCTTCATCAGCGTATAGAGCTGCCGCGTGAACAACAGTATGTCGACGTGCCTGATCTTGTCGCCGAACAGGCCGGAACTGGTCCCGTCCTTCTTCTTCAGCGCGCTGGCCGGCGCCGGCTTGATCTCGACCGGGGTCAGCCCCATCGCCAGCAGGTTGCCGGCGGCGGCGCCCGAGGTGTCGGCTTCGAGCACGCCGCTGACGACTTCGCCCGCGCCGTTGCGTCCGCGATAGGAGAAGGCGCCCACTGCGCTATTCCTCCAGCTGGCTGGAAATGTGCATCGCCTCGTCGACCGTGGTGACGCCGTTCACCACCAGCCGCACGGCGTCGCGGCGCAGGGTGTTGCCGTCCATCTGCTCGCGGCCGATGCGGATGAACTCGTTGGGGTCGCCGTGGTTGGCGGCCTCGGCCAGGGCGTTGGTCATCTCGATGAACTCGTAGACGCCCTGCCGGCCGGTGTAGCCGGTGTTGGCGCAGTGCGCGCAGCCGGCGCCGTGCTTGTACTTGAAGGCATCGACGCGGTCGCCGAGTTCGTACTTGAGCCACTCGCGCTCCTGCGGCGACAGCTCGTAGGGCTCGGCGCAGTTGGCGCAGATGGTGCGCACCAGCCGCTGCGCCAGCACCAGCTGGATCGACATGGCGACCATGAAGCGCGGCACGCCCATGTCGAGCAGGCGGATCGGCGTGGTCAGCGCGTCGTTGGTGTGCAGCGTCGACAGCACCAGGTGGCCGGTCATGGCGGCGCGCATGGCGATCTCGGCGGTCTCCTGGTCGCGGATTTCGCCGAGCAGGATGATGTCCGGGTCCTGCCGCAGCGCCGTGCGCAGCACGCGCGAGTAGGTGAGGTCGATCTTCTCGTGCACCTGAACCTGGTTGATGCCCGGCATGCGGTACTCGACCGGGTCCTCGACGGTGATGATCTTCTTCTCCGGCGAGTTCAGCTCGTTGAGCGCCGCGTAGAGCGTGGTGGTCTTGCCCGAGCCGGT
>DASVZD010000160.1:0-1659 GCA_036391815.1 Rhodocyclaceae bacterium | reverse complement strand
GATGTGCTCGTCGAGCTTCTCGGCATTCACGCGGATCAGGCTGGCTTCGGCCGCCTTGTGCTCCTTGATCTGCTTCTGCTTGTCGAGCGCGGCCTCCACTACTTCCGGCCGCACGGCCTTCTGGCTGACCAGCAGTTCGCCGATCGGGCGCGCCGACTCCGGTCCGGCGGCGGCCTGATGCGCGAGCGCCGCTTCCAGTTCCTTGCGCGTCAGGGTCCCGCAATGCACGAGCATCTCGCCGAGGCGCATCGAGTCCTCGGGCAGGCCGTCGATCAGGGCGCAGTATTCCGAGATCCGGCTGTGCGGCGGCAGGATCGAGATGCGCGCGTCGTCGCGCACGAACTCGAAGGCGCCTTCGATCGTCGGCTTGTCGGCATCGGTGCGGAAAGCCATTTCGAAGCCCAGGTAGCAGGCTTCCGGCTCGATTTCGGACAGCTTCGGCACGGCGTCGACGAGCGTCGCGATATTGACGATTTCGCCGAAGGTCGTCAGGTAGCGGATGAACGACAGCGGGTCGAGCCCGGCTTCCAGCACACTGGGGGAAAAGCGCAGCGAGATGTGCCAGGCGGCCGTGTCGGCCTGCGGCCCGCCGCCAGCGGCGACTGCGGAAAGGGCCGGCGGCTCGGGAAGGGCCGCGGCGGCATGTTCACCCGGCTGCGGCAGGCAGCCGCGCAGCCGGGCCGCGAGTTGCTCGCTGGCGCCATGCAGGTCCGCGCCCGGCTCGGTGCCGGCGCCGACATGGTCGAGCAGCTTGCCGAGATGGTCGCGCACGGCCAGCAGCAGCGCGACCAGTTCCGAGTTGACCCGCAGGGCGCCGCTGCGCAGCTTGTCGAGGACGTTTTCCGCCACGTGCGTGAAGGCGACGATATGGTCGATGCCGAAGATCCCCGCCGAGCCCTTGATGGTATGCGCGGCGCGGAAGATGGCGTTCAGCGTGTCGGCATCGCGCGGGTCCTGCTCGATGCGCAGCAGCGCCTCCTCCATCTGGTCGAGGAGTTCGCGGCCTTCGGCGACGAAGGTGTCGAGGGCCTCGTCCAGGGCGCTCATCGGATCGGTTCCCCGCTCAGGCCTGCTGTCCGGCCGCGATGGCGTCCGTCAGGTAGGCCGACAGCCCGAGCAGGCCGATCACGTCGAGTACCGGGCCGCTGCAGCCGGTGAAATGGAGGGCCTTGTTGCGGGACTCCGCCTCGCGCTTGGCCGCCACGATCAGCTGCACGCCGGCGCTGTCGATCTCCGTGACCTGCGAGAGATCGACATCGACGTCGTCGGTGCCGTCGAGGGCCGCGAGCAGCTGGCTGCGGATCGTGCCGGCATTGAACACCGTGACTTCGCCGGCAAGCGCCATGTGGTTCTGGGAGTTCGCGGCCATCGGATCACCTTTCAGGAAATGGAAGAAAGAAGGTTGCCGGGCCGGTCGGCCCGGCAACCAAAGTGGCCCCGGAGGGAGGAGGCCATGAGGTGAAACGGCACAGGTCCAGGTCGTCGCGCTTCACGGCAGGACCAGTTTTGAAACGGCGGTCAGCATCTGCGCCGGCTGGAACGGCTTGACCACCCAGGCCTTGGCGCCCGCGGCCTGGCCTTCGGCCTTCTTGCCGTCGCCCGCCTCCGTGGTCAGCATGATGATCGGCGTGAACTTGTAGGCCGGCAGCTGCTTGGCCG
>DASVZD010000159.1:0-3490 GCA_036391815.1 Rhodocyclaceae bacterium | reverse complement strand
AGGCCGGCTACCAGGCGGCCCTGATGGCGCCGACCGAAATCCTCGCCGAGCAGCATTTCCGCAAGCTGGCGGCCTGGCTGGCGCCGCTGGGCATCGAGGTCGCTTGGCTGTCGGGCAGCCTGAAGAAGAAGGAGAAGGCCGCCATGGCGGGGGCGATCGCCGCCGGCACGGCGCGTCTCGTCGTCGGCACCCATGCGCTGATCGAGGAGGGCGTCGAGTTCGAGAAACTCGGGCTCGCCATCGTCGACGAGCAGCATCGCTTCGGCGTGCGCCAGCGGCTCGCCCTGAAGCAGAAGGGCCTGAGCGCCCACCAGCTCACCATGTCCGCGACGCCGATCCCGCGCACGCTGGCGATGAGCTACTACGCCGACCTCGATGTCTCGGTGCTCGACGAGCTGCCGCCGGGGCGCACGCCGGTGCTCACCAAGCTCGTCGCCGAGAACCGCCGCGACGAGGTGATCGGCCGCGTGCGCGACGCCTGCCGCGGCGGACGGCAGGCGTACTGGGTCTGTCCGCTCATCGAGGAATCCGAGGCGCTGCAGCTGAAGACCGCGCAGGAAACCTACGAGCGCCTGAGCGCCGAACTGCCCGACATCCGCGTCGGCCTGGTGCACGGCCGCCTGAAGGCCGACGAGAAGGCGGCGGTGATGGCGGCCTTCGCGCACAACGAGATCCAGCTGCTGGTGGCGACCACGGTGATCGAGGTCGGCGTCGACGTGCCGAACGCCAGCCTGATGGTGATCGAGCATGCCGAGCGCTTCGGCCTCGCCCAGCTGCACCAGCTGCGCGGGCGCGTCGGGCGCGGCGCGCACGACTCCGCCTGCATCCTGCTCTTTGCCTCGCCGCTCGGCGAGACGGCGCGCAGCCGCCTCAAGATCATCTACGAGAACACCGACGGCTTCGAGATCGCCCGCCTCGACCTGGAGCTGCGCGGACCGGGCGAATTCATCGGCAGCCGCCAGAGCGGCATGCCGCTGCTGCGCTTCGCCGATCTCGACGACACCGCGCTGGTCGAGCGGGTGCGCGGCGTCGCCGAGGAGATGCTGCGCGACTGGCCCGCAGCGGCGGCCGCGCACATGAAGCGCTGGATGGCCGGCCGCGAGGAACTGCTGAAGGCCTGAGCGGCCCTGGCGTTGGCGGCGCGGCAGGCTAGAATCGCGTCATGGACCTCGCCGCAGTCAAGACCCGGCTCGACCTCTACGAAAAGCTGATGCGGCTGGACAAGCCCATCGGCATCCTGCTGCTGCTGTGGCCGACGCTGTGGGCATTGTGGATGGCGACCGCGGGGCGGCCCGATTGGGCCGTGGCGTGGATCTTCATCCTCGGCACGGTGCTGATGCGCTCCGCCGGCTGCGTCATCAACGACTACGCCGACCGCGATTTCGATCCCCACGTCAAGCGCACCAAGGACCGTCCGCTCGCCGCCGGCACCGTCAGCGTGCGCGAGGCCTTCGCGCTGTTCGGCGTGCTGGTGGGGTGCTCCTTCCTGCTGGTGCTGGCGCTCGGCTGGCATGTCGTGCCCTGGTCGCTCGGCGCGCTGTTCCTCGCCGCCAGCTATCCCTTCACCAAGCGCTTCCTCGCCGTGCCGCAGGCCTATCTCGGCGTGGCCTTCGGCTTCGGCATCCCGATGTCCTACGTAGCGGTGCACGGGCAGACCTTCCCGGTGACCTGGGTGCTGCTGACCGCCAACGTCTTCTGGGCGGTCGCCTACGACACCGAGTACGCGATGGTCGACCGCGACGACGACATCCGCATCGGCATCAAGACCTCGGCGATCACCTTCGGCCGCCACGACGTCGCCATCGTCATGCTCTGCTATGCGATCACGCTCGCGCTGCTCGGCTGGGCCGGGCACATGCTGGCTTACGGCGCACCGTACTACGCGGGGCTGGCCGTCGCGGCCGCCATTGCCGGCTACCACTACCTGCTGATCCGCGGCCGCGAGCGCATGCGCTGCTTCAAGGCGTTCCTGCACAACAATTGGCTGGGCGCCGCTGTCTTCGCCGGCATCGTCGCGGACCGCAGCCTCGGGTCGCTGCTGCACTGAACCGGGACGGACTGGGAGACGCGCCATGGCGGACTACGAAGTGCTGACGGCGAAGGACGACCTCGAGGGGCCGCGCGCCTGGTGCCACGTGATGTACGGGCTGCACGCGCTCTCCGCGGTCGGCGGGCTGCTTACCTCGGCGACCATCGTCGGCGCCTTCATCACCGGCTGGCCGTCGCTGGTCGCCGTGGTGATCAACTATGCGACGCGTCACCGCGTGGCGGCCAGCTGGCTCGAGAGCCACTGGCGCTGGCAGCTGCGCACCTTCTGGTTCGCCGTGCTGTGGGCCGTGGTGGCGCTGTTCCTGTTCTTCAGCCTGATCGGCATCCCGTTTGCCTGGGCGCTGGTGGTCGGCACCGGGCTGTGGGTGCTCTACCGCGTCGGCCGCGGCTGGCTGGTGCTGCTCGACCGCAAGGCGATCGCGTAGAGCAGGTGGTAGCTGATGCCGGCGTGGCGGGCATCGGCGAGCGCCTGCAGCACCTGCCGCAGCTGGCTGGGCGACAGCGGTTCGGTGCCCGGCGCCGGCGTATCGGCGCCGATGCGCCGCAGCCCGCGGAGGAATTCCAGCGGGTCGGCGAGCGGTTCCAGCACGATCTCCTCCTCGATCTCCACCAGCAGGTCGCCGGGAAATGCCTCGGCCAGCGCCGCCGCGTCCGGGTAGCGCGGGGTGGCCGCGACGACGCCGGCTTCGGCGTGGGCGGCCTTCCATTCGGCGAAGGTGTCGGTGCCCAGCGTGGCGATGGCCAGGCAGCCGCCGGGCGCGAGCAGGCCGCCGAGCTCGGCGAAGGCGCTGGGGAGGTCGACGAACCATTGCGCGGCAAGGCTGGCGACCACCAGGTCGAAGCTCGCGGGCGGCAGTGCCGGGAACTCCCCGTCCATCACGGCGAACAGCGCACCGCTGTCGGAGAGCTCGCGGCGGCAGGCGGCCACCATCGCCGGGGCGATGTCGCTGACGACCCAGTCGCCGCCGATGGCCGGCATCAACTCGCGCGTCAGGTGGCCGGTGCCGCAGCCGATCTCGAGCACGCGCGGGGCGGCGGGGAACGCCAGTCCCCTGACCCGTTCGGCCAGGCGCTGGGCGGCTTGCCGCTGGACCTGGCTGTGGGCGTCGTAATCCGGCGCGGCGGCGCCGAAGCGGGCGGCGATGCGCGACTTCAGGCTCTTCATCGGCAATCCCGGATGAAAGCTGCGCACTTCTCGGGGTGCGTCAGCGGCAGCAGGTGACCTCCGTCCTCGATCCACTCTAGATGATCCTTAGACAGCGAGGATGCCGCGGTGTCCGTAAGACCGGGGGGGACGATGGCGTCGCGGCGGCCGGCCAGCAGCCGGATGTCGGCCGCGCGGGAGTCCCAGGCCGAGCGGCCGTCGAGGCGACCGAGGTTTTCGAGACCCGCCGCCAGCGCGGCCGGGTCGGCGGGCAGCGCGGGGCCGGCGCCGCCGCAC
>DASVZD010000158.1:0-5650 GCA_036391815.1 Rhodocyclaceae bacterium | reverse complement strand
CGCCGGCGAGTTCTCCGGTCTGCTGGCCTGTTCCGACGAGCCGCACGCCTCGATCGACTTCAACCACAGCCCTCAGTCCGCCATCATCGACGGCGGGCAGACGCGCGTGGCCGGCGGAAGGCAGGCCAGCCTGCTGGTGTGGTTCGACAACGAATGGGGATTTGCCAACCGCATGATCGAGCTGGCGGCCCACTGGCAGCGCCTGCTCGAGGCCCGGCATGCGTGACGGCGGAAAATTGTTTCCACATGTAAGGTGGCCCGCCGGCCGCCATGGCGCGCGGGTAACATTCCGCCTCCCTTCCTGATGGCCCGTCCTGCGCCGTGAAGATCAAGCTGTCCATACCGGAAATCCTCGCCATCGCGCTCATCGGCCTGGCAGCCTACGGCCTCGCCGAATGGGGCACGGAAGCCATGCGGCTGCTGCAGGCCTGGATGCCGCGCCAGCTGCTCGGTGCGCCGCCGGCCCCGGCGGCGCCGGCCCTGACGCCGCTGCCGCGCCAGATCGCGCTGTGCCGCAAGGCCGGCCCGGGATACCAGGCGTGCATGTTCAACGCCGGCTACTCGGTCAATGCCGACTGGACCAAGGCCCACGACGACGACAAGCAGGGTGCGCAGGGAACCTTGCAGGCGGGCCGTGCCAGCGAACTCGTCGCCGACCCCTACCGGGCGGGACCGAGTCCCGTCTACGGCGTTCCCTACTGGGTGCCGCGCCCGCCGAAGTGAGGAGGTTGCCTCAGCGCTCCTCGGGCGACGCGGTGATCTGCAGCGACAGCGTGGCCTTGCCGGGGCGGCAGTCGCTGCCCTGGATCGCCGGGCACTGCAGTTCGGCCAGGTACTCGCCGGGGCTGAACCCGCTCAGGATCGCGCGCTGCTCCGCAGGCGCGCCGGCGCGCGCGATCGCAATGTCCTTCGAGGTGTCGATCCCGGTGATCAGCAGGTGGCAGGGCGCGATGCCGGCCGCGGCGTTGGGGTAGCTGCGGATGGTGTTGGCGGTGAGGGTGGTGGTGACGATGGTCAGCAGCCAGGTCTGCGCGAGCGAACGGCGGGGCAGGATCATGCGCGCTCGCCACGCCAGGTAGGGATCGATCCACCCGTTGCCCGTGGCCCCCTCCTCGCAGCCCTTCGAGCCGAGCGCCTGGTCGAACACCCATACGGTGGAATAGGACGACGGCAGCGTGCTCACCTGCTCGCAGCGTGCCTCCAGGCTGGCATGGCACTCCGATTCCTCGATGTAGCGCTGCGCCAGCGTCACTTTGCTGGGCACGTCCGACCAGTAGGCGCGATGATCGCGGACGAAGGCCGGCTCGCCGTCCGCCGTGCACCGGATATGGGTGTTGCTCTGGACGCGCCCGCATTCCATGAGCGGCAGCGATTGTGCCGCGGCGGGGGCGGAAGCGAACAGCAGCGCGAGCAATGCGGGGCGAAGTTCGATCATGTCGGGTGCGCGGCACAGCGTAAGGCGGCCGCTCCTTGCCGAGGCATTCTAGGCAGGCCGCTTTAACGCTCCGATACGGCGAGCCGCCTTGCCATAGTCCGCGTGGCGGAATTACCGGTAAGCCTTACCGGGCGGCCGGGAAACTTGCCGCGGGCGGGCCCCGCCTGCACGGCGCCCGCCCGGCACGGCGATTGCGTCCACCGGCTCGCAGCAGGTCAACAAGGAGGCGCCCATGTCGCGAGCAGGTGGATTGCTGTGGCTTTCCCTGTGCCTGGTCGGTGGTCCCTTCGGACCGGGATTCGCGGCCAGCGCGGCGGACGAGCCTTCCGCGGCGCCTGCGGCGCCCGCCAAGCCGGCCACCGACCGCCTGGCCCCGCCCGAGGAGGTCAAGCCCGTCATTCCCAGCAAGTCCGAACTGGCCGATTCCGCCTTCAAGAAGCTCGATCCGACGGGGAAGGGCTACGTGACGGCGCAGGACACGCGCGGGCTCGATGGCTTCGACGCCGTGTTCCGCTCCGCCGACACCGACCACAGCGGCAAGCTCGACCTCGAGCAGTTCAAGAAGGCGTGGGCCCAATACACGGGATACCACGACAAGCAATAGGAGGGCACGATGAAGACCACGAGATGGACCTTGTGGCTGGCGGCGTTCGTCGCGCAGCTGGCGATCAGCCTGACGGCACTGGGCCAGGCGCAGAATCCCGAAGACCTGGTCAAGTCGACCAGCGACGAGGTGCTCGGTGTCATCCGCCAGACGCATGACCGCCAGAAGCTGCAGCAGCTGGCGCAGGAGAAGGTCGTGCCGCACTTCGACTTCGAGCGCATGACGCAGCTGGCGATGGGGCGCGCCTGGCGGCAGGCGACGCCCGACCAGCAGCACCAGCTCGAGGAGCAGTTCCGCGAACTGCTGGTGCGGACCTATACCAACGCCATGGCGGCGGGTACGCACGGCAACGCCAAGATCCGCTTCAAGCCGTCGCACGGCGCGGCCAACGCGCAGGAGACCGTGGTGCGGACCGAGGCGATCGAGCCCGGGCGGGCGCCGGTCGCCATCGACTACGCGATGGAGAAGAAGCCGGACGGCTGGAAGGTGTACGACGTCATGGTGGACAGCGTCAGCCTCGTCACCAATTACCGCGGGCAGTTCGAGAGCACGGTCTCGCAATCGGGGATCGACGGGCTCATCCACAGCCTGAGCCAGAAGAACAAGGGCCAGGCGGGCTAGACCTTCCGAGGAGGACAAACCATGGCCGAGATCACCGAACTCTACCCGCCGCGGCTGCTGCGGCCGCCGTTCCTCAACCTGCGCTGGAGCGCGGTGTTCGCCGGCCTTGCCGTCGGCATCGCCGTGAACCTGGTGCTGCTCCTGGTCGGCGCCGCCGCGGGCCTGGCCGTCTTCAACGCCGGCGCGCAAGCCGACGAGCAGGGCCTGCTGCTCGCCGTGAGCCTGTGGGACACGCTGAGCATGGTCGTCGCCGCCATCCTGGGCGGCTATGTCGCGGCGCGCGCCTCCGGGATGCGCCGCACCCAGGACGGCATCCTGCACGGGGTGCTGGCCTGGAGCGCCGCCATGCTGATCGCGGTGATGCTCGCCACCTCGGCCGCCGGCGGCGCGCTGGCCGGCATGCTGAGCGGCTTCGCCGGACATCCGGCGGCGGCCGCCGAGACGCGCCCGCTCGACGGCGCCGAGCGCGCGGCCATCGTGCAGGACCTGGAGAACCGCTTCGGGCTCAGCACCGAGCAGGCCAACGCCATTGCCGACGAGATCTCCGCCATGGCGGGCGGGCAGGAAGCGGCCGACCCGGCCGAGACCCTGCGCACCGCGACGCTGGTGGGCGCCTGGATCAGCGCGGCGGTCCTGCTGTCGCTGCTGGGAGCCGTCGGCGGCGGCGTGCTCGGCGCGCGCGCCACGCGGCGCGGCGTGCACCGCCTGGCGCGGCAGCCCGCCGACGTGCGGGAAGTCGAGCCGCCCCCCTACGAAGCCTGAGCGCTAGAGATGGCCGCTGTTGCCGAACAGGTCGACCAGTCCGATCACGATCAGGTAGATCGCGACGATGTAATTGAGCAGCCGCGGAATGATCAGGATGAGGATGCCCGCGATGAGCGCGGCGAGCGGCGCGATGCTGAGCGAGATGTGCATGCTTCATGGCCCCTTCGGTTCGGCCGCGGCGCCCAGGGGCTTGCGGCTGGCGTACTCCTTCAACCGGTTGTAGAGCGTCTTCGGGCTCACCCCGAGGGCGGTGGCGGTGCGCTCCTTGTGGTTGTTGAAATGCTGGAGCGTGGCGACGATCAGCCGGTATTCGGCCTCCGCCAGCGAGGTGCCGACCGGGATCGTGACCGCCTCGCCGTCGACTGCGGTCACCTCCGCCGAGGCCGGCGAGGGCGGCACGGCGGAGTGCGCGGGCGACGGCAGGTCCTCCTCGGTGATCACCTGCCCGGCCGACATCAGGTAGGCGCGCTGGACGACGTTGCGCAGCTCGCGCACGTTGCCCGGCCAGCGGTAGCTGCCGAGGTGCGCCAGGGCGCCGGCCGAGAAGCGCTTCGCCTGCCCTTCGCGGCGGCAGACGTCGGCGAGGAACTCCTCCGCCAGCAGCGGCACGTCGTCCGCGTGCGCGCGCAGCGGCGGCAATTCGATGGGGAACACGTTGAGCCGGTACAGCAGGTCCTCGCGCAGGCAGCCGCTCGACACCGCCTGCGCCGGCACCCGGTTGGTCGCCGCGATGATGCGCACGTCGGCGGCATGGCTTTGCGTCGAGCCGACGCGCGTGAACACGCCCGTCTCCAACACGCGCAGCAGCTTCACCTGCAGTTCGAGCGGCATTTCGCTGATCTCGTCGAGGAACAGCGTGCCGCCGTGGGCGCGCTGGAAGAAGCCCTCGTGGGGCCGGTCCGCGCCGGTGAAGCTGCCTTTTTCGTGACCGAACAGCTCGCTCTCGATGAGGTGCGGCGAGATGGCGCCGCAGTTGACCGCCAGGAACGGCTGCTTGCGGCGCCGGCTGAGGTCGTGCACGGTGCGCGCGACCATTTCCTTGCCGCTGCCGCTTTCGCCGCTGATGAAGACCGTCACGGCGGTGCCGGCGACGCGCGCGATCTGCTGGAACACCAGTTGCATCGCCGCAGAGCGACCGCACAGATGACCGAAGCGGCCGGTGCGGCGCCATTCGGCGGAGGCGGCGGCAATCTCGTCCGTCTGCGCCGAATCGAAATCGTCTTCGGCAGTCGCTGCCTGACTCATTGGGAGGACCTCCGTTGAGCCCCGCCGACAAGGACGCTTGGCGGGCGCTGTAACGGTCGACCCTAGATTGTCGGCCGCCGTTCCATGAGGTTCGGCGCCGCGCCGATCGGCGCAGCGCCGCCCTGTTCACGGAACCTTCGCTGCGGCTACTGCGCGCGCTTCGATCGCTTCGGCGCGGCGGCGGCCGGCTGGGCGCCGGCCTTCATCATCTGCGCGTAGGCCGAGCAGGTGCCGGCGAACGCCGACTTGATCAGTCCCATGGCATTTCCGGAGCCGGCCGGCGCCGACTGCGCCAGCGCGTCCAGCAGCTCGTTCACCGACTCCGAAAGTTCGCCGACGCGCGAAGAGATGACTTCGTTGAGTTCCGCCTGGGTCTCGGCCGAGAGGTCGTAGATGCTGCGAAGGTAGCTGGCCGCTTCCTCCGCGCCCTTGCGCAGGCCGCTGTTCTGTTGGGACACCGCTTGCCGCCAGTCGCCGCCCGGTGCCGGCCGCGCGCAATCCGCGCCGAGGCGGAGCGAGCTGCGGGCAAGGCCGAGGTTCAGGTTCATCAGCCGTTCCGTCGCCTTGAGCGAGGTATGGGCCAGGGAGTGAATGGCTTCGACGTTGGCGGCATTGGCGGCGGCCAGGGCTCGCATCTGTTGGTTCATGGCGGTATTCCCCTTCGTGGTTTCGACCCGTCGGATGCGGGCGTGGGGCGCATCCTATGCGCCCGGTATCGGGGCAGGAATACCAGCGCAGCGGTATTTGGGCTACATAGATCCCGGTAGCCGGGCGGGTGCGGCGCGGGCCGGCTACTGGTACCAGGGCAGGCCGCGTACTTTCCAGCCGTTGGTCGTGCGTTGCGACGCCGCGTTCTTGTCGCCCTCGAAGCCCTCCAGCACGTTGAAGGTCGCGAAGCCTTCCGCGGCCAGCTGCGCCGCCGCGTCGTGGGAACGCTGCCCCGAGCGGCATACCAGCAGCAGGCGTTCGCCGGGCGCGAA
>DASVZD010000157.1:0-3793 GCA_036391815.1 Rhodocyclaceae bacterium | reverse complement strand
ATGGTATCCGCCGCCGGCGCCACCGGCAGGTCGGTGGACAGCGTCGGCACGATGGCGCAGGCGAGCACCATGCAGCCGAACACCACGAAAGGCGCCATGCGGAACAGCGACGAAGCGCCGTGCGCCAGCACGACATCCTTGTTGAACAGCTTGTGCAGCATGTAGTACTGCTGCAGCAGCGGCGGCGCCGAGCGGCTCTGCAGCCAGGCGCGGCACATGTTGACCCAGCCGGTCAGCAGCGGCGCCAGCGCCAGCGCGAGGGCGATGGCGAAGAGTTGGGCGAGGAATCCGGTGATGCTCATTATGTCGGCCTCGCTACCAGCAACAGCAGGATCAGCGTGAGGAACGAGTACAGCAGGTAGATCGCGATGCGCCCGCCCTGCAGCCGGATGATCAGCCCCGAGGTCGCCTGGACCAGCCTGGCCACCGGCAGGTAGAGCGCATGCCAGAAATGGTCCTCGACCTTCACGCTGTAGTAGGGCTGCTCGTCGCGCACGCCCGGGATGTGGCGTTCCATGCGGAACATGGTCTCGAAGATGCGGCGGATCGGCTGCGAGAATCCCTCGGCGGTGTCCTGCGCGCGCGGACCCTGGAACCAGTAGCCGCAGTCCCAGGCCTGGCTGCGGCGCACGCGGCCGTGGTACAGGCGGCGCACCACCCAGCGGCCGAGCAGCACGGAAGCGGCGATGACGCAGAGGAAGATCATCGGCTCGTAGCTGGCGCGTTCGGTCTAGATCGGCGCCAGCATCCACCAGCCGTGCTGGGCGATGCGGTCGGCCAGGCCGGCGCCGAGCAGCTGGCGCGTGGCGTTGTCGATTTGCAGGATCACCGTGGTCGGCAGCACGCCGAGCAGCACCGTGATGAGGCCGAGCCAGACCAGGCCGACGCGTTCCGGCCAGCCGGCGTCATGAGCGTCCTTGAGGGTCTCCTAGCGCATCTGGCCGAGGAAGATGATGCCGAAGAACTTCACCATGGCGAAGCCGGCCAGCGCCGCGACCAGCGCGACCAGCGCGGCGGCCACGGGAACGATCATGTTGAGCCAGGGATGCGGCAGGCCGGGCGAGAACAGGAAGCCCTGCAGCAGCAGCCATTCGGAGACGAAGCCCGACAGCGGCGGCAGGCCGGCGCTGGCGATGACGCCGGTAAGCGCCAGCCAGGCGACCCACGGCATGCGGTGGATGAGGCCGCCGAGCTTGCCGAGGCTGCGCTCCTGGGTGGCGTGCAGCACCGAGCCGGTCGCCAGGAACAGCAGGCTCTTGAAGCCGGAGTGGGCCAGGCAGTGGTAGAGCGTGGCGGTCAGGGCCAGCGCGGCGAGGCCGTCCATCCGGTAGGCATGGAACATCAGCGTGAGGCCGATGGCGACGGTGATGAGGCCGATGTTCTCGATCGACGAATAGGCGAGCAGGCGCTTCATGTCGCTCTGCACCGTGCTGTAGAGCACGCCGAAGGCCGCGGTGGCGAGGCCGACCACCAGGGCGACGACGCCCCACCACCAGATCGGCGTGTCGAGCAGGTCGAAGCTCACGCGCAGCAGGCCGTAGATCGCCGTCTTCAGCATGACGCCGCTCATCATCGCCGACACCGGCGACGGCGCCGCCGGGTGCGCCTCCGGCAGCCAGACGTGCACCGGCAGCAGGCCGGCCTTGGCGCCGAAGCCGAACAGCGCCAGCAGGAAAGCGGCCGACGACCAGAACGGCGAGAGGTGCTGGGCGCGCATGCCGTCGAAGCTGTAGTCGCCGCTGCCCTTGGTCATGACGCCGAAGGACAGCAGGATGGCGATGGCGCCGACGTGGGCGATCAGGAGGTAGAGATAGCCGGCGCGGCGGATCTCGGGCTGGTGGTGGTCGGTGGTGACCAGGAAGAACGACGACAAGGCCATGCTTTCCCAGGCCACCATGAACGCATAGGCGTCGTCGGCCAGCAGCACCATCAGCATGCTGGCGAGGAACAGGTGGTACTCGAAGCACAGCAGGTTGCGCGCCGGCAGGTGCCGGAAATAACCGGCGCCGAACACCGAGATGCCGGCGGAGGAAAAGCCGATCAGCATCGCGAAGATCGCGGTCAGATTGTCGAAGCGCAGGTGGAACGGCAGGTCGGGCAGGCCGATGGCCAGGACCGCAACCTCCGGCGGCTGGCCGAGGAAACGCAGCGAGGCGATCCCGACGATCAGGCTGACGAGCACGCCGAGGGGGAGCAGGATGCCGGTGACGATGCGGCCGCCGCGGGGAGCCAGGAGCCCGGCCAGCCCCACCGCAAACCACGCTGCGGCGGCGATCAGCAGGACATCGATGGACAGCAACTCGGGCATTTTGGCGACAGGGGCAAAGCGCGATTCTAGCAGTGTGGTTTACGCGAAGGCTTTGCTTTTATTCATGTCGCCATCAGACATGGACGGAATCCCCTGAACATAAAATGAACGAGCCGTGAACATTTGCGATCAATCAAAGCGTTCTTGCGCCAAGGGCCGCAGCGGGCTTTCCGCACCGCCCTGGCCGTGCTCCGCCGCGCGCGCGTGCACCGCTTCCAGGGCCATGTCCGCCGTCGCGAAGATGCAGGCCTGCGACACGTAGTCGAACAGCCCGGTGGCATGCATGACGTCGAGCACCTGCTTCTTCAGGCCCGAGAACACCACGGTGATGCCGTTGCCGCGCAGGCGCTCGACGAGGTGGCGCATGACCTCCTCGCCGGAGGCGTCGAGCTCGTTGATGCCGTCGCCGACCACCAGCAGGTACGGCGCCTCGGGGTTGGCGGCCACCGCCTCGAGGATGGCGTCCTCGAAGTAGGAGACATTGGCGAAATAGAGGCGGCCGTCGAAGCGTACCGCCGTGACCACCTTCGATGCCGGCAGGTTGTTCACCCGGGCGTCGCGCAGCGTGCCGTCGGCATGGCGGCCGAGGATGGCGACGCGGGGCGTCATGGTGCGCAGCAGGTAGAGCACCACGGCCAGCCCGGCGCCGATCAGGATGCCGGTATCGAGGTGCGGCGCGACCGCGAGCGTCACGACGAAGGTCACGGCGGCGGCGATGCCGTCGTGGCGGCTGGCATGCCAGGCATGCTTGATGGCCGAGAAGTTGATCAGGCCGATCACCGCCATGATGATGACCGCCGCCAGCACCGATTGCGGCAGGTGGTAGAGCAGCGGCGTCAGGAACAGCAGCGTCAGCAGCACGAAGGCGCCGGTGAACACCGCCGACATGCCGGTCTTCGCGCCGGCATTGAGGTTTACGGCGGAGCGCGAAAAGGAGCCGGATACCGGATAGGAGTGGCTGAAGGCGCCCACCAGGTTGGCCAGCCCCTGGCCGATGAGTTCCTGGTTCGGGTCGATGCGCTGCTTGGTGCGCGCCGCCATCGCCTTGGCGATGGAAATGGCTTCCATGAAGCCGACCAGCGAGATGACGATGGCGGCCGACAGCAGGCTGCCCAGCATATCGAGCGAGAAGTGCGGCACGCTGAACGACGGCAGGCCGGCCGGCACCTGGCCGACGACTTCGCCGCCGCCCGTCAGCGTCAACATCGCGCCGCTGGTGCGCGGGATGCGCCAGCGATGGCCGTCGGAATGCATCTCGGGCGGTACCTTGCCGGCGGCATAGAAGCGGTCCGGCTGCCCTTCGGTTCCGGGAACACGCTCGAACGCCATCGTGCGGATGGCGCGGTTGCGGCGCCGGTTCTCGTCTTCGCGGTCCTTCAGCTGCAGCTTCAGCAGCTCGATCTCGTAGTTCAGCGTGACGCTCTCGTGGGAGATTTCGCCCTTCTCCTTCTGCTGCGACTTCAGTTCGGCGTTCTTCGCCTCCAT
>DASVZD010000156.1:0-2899 GCA_036391815.1 Rhodocyclaceae bacterium | reverse complement strand
CCGACGACGACGCGATGGCCTCGCCGCATTGGCTGGCCGAAGGACTGCGCGCGCTGGCGGCGCCCGCCGTGGAAGCCGCGGCCGGCCGCGTGGTGGTGCCGCTGTCGGCGACGCCGACCGACGGCGAGCGCAACACCGCCGGCCTCGACGGCGCCGAGTTCGTCACCGCGAACTGCTTCGTGCGGCGCGCGGCGCTGCGCGAGGCCGGCGGCTTCGACGAGCGCTTTACGCGGCCCTGGCGCGAGGATTCCGATCTCTACTTCACGCTGCTCGAGCGGCGCATGCGCGTCGTCAGCGCGCCGGCCGCGCTGGTGCTGCATCCGCCGCGCCGCGTCGCGGCCTTCGCCAATCTCATGGCGCATCGCAACCTGCTGTTCGACGCGCTGCTCTACAAGAAGCATCCGCGGCTCTACCGCCGCAAGATCGCCGGCATGCCGCCGCTGCTCTACTACGCGACCGTCGCCGCCGCTGGCTTCGCCGTGGCCGGCCTGCTGGCCGGACAGCCGCATGCCGCGCGTGCCGCGGGCGCGACCTGGTTCGCCCTGACCGCCGGGCTGACGGCCCGGCGCCAGCGCGGCTGCGCGCTGACCTGGGCGCACCTGCGCGACATGGCGCTGACCTCCGCGGCCATCCCGTTCCTGGCGGTGTTCTGGCGCCTCTACGGCGCGCTGCGCTACCGCGTTCCCTTCCTGTGAGGATGCCGATGGACGAGCCCGCCAAGCATGGAGTTTCCGTCGTCGCGCTGCCGCTGCCGCGCGGGCGCGGCAACACCGCGGCGCCGCTGCCGCGCTTCGTCCAGATCGAGCCGGTGGGCGAGTGCAACCTGCGCTGCCGCATGTGCCCGATCGAGCATCGGCGCGACGGCCGCCCCTGGGGGCCGCCGGCGTTCATGGACTTCGCGGTGTTCAAGCGCCTGGTCGACGGCTTCCCGGGCATGGAGGAGCTGCAGCTGCAGGGACTGGGCGAGCCGATGATGCATCCGCGCTTCTTCGACATGGTGCGCTACGCGGCCGGACGCGGCGCGCGGGTGTCGACCAACAGCAACCTCACCCTGCTCACGCCGAAGCGCGCGCAGCTTTGCGTCGATAGCGGCCTGGCCGCCCTGCACGCGTCCATCGACGGGGCTACCGCGGTGACCTACGAGTTCATCCGCCGCGGCGCCAGCTTCGCCAAGGTGCTGCGCAACCTCGACCGGCTGGTCGCCGCCAAGGCGGCGGCGGGCAGCGCGACGCCGCAGCTGCGCATCGTGCTGGTGGTCATGCGGCGCAACCTCGAAGAGCTGCCGGACATCGTCGCGCTGGCGCACCGCCACGGCGTGCCGAGCGTGTTCGTCCAGCATCTGTGCCACGACTACGGCGAGCCGGGATTGCCCGCGGCATATGAAGCGATGCGCGACTTCTTCGCGGCGGAAAGCCTGCTGCAGGCCGATGCCCAGCGCGTCGATGCGGCCTTCGCCGCCGCCCGGAAGCAGGCGGACGCATTGGGCATCGAACTGCGGCTGCCGCCGCTGTCCGCCTCCGAGCCGCGCCGCAACGTCGGGCACGGCTGCGACTGGCCGCGCCGCGGCGCTTATCTCAGCTTCCGCGGCGACGCCATGCCGTGCTGCATGGTGAGCACGCCGGACCGCGCCAACCTGGGGAACATGGCGGCGCAGGGCGTCGAGCGGGTGTGGAACGGGCTGGCCTACCGCTCGTTCCGCGCCGCGCTCGATTCGGACCGGCCGCCGGAAGTGTGCCGGGGGTGTGCGATCTACAACGGGACGTTCTGACATGCTGCGAATCGAAATCGGGGACAGACCACGGTTTCACTTGCGGGTGGAGCGCGTTCGGGCCGGTGGGGTGCCCTGCCGCACTTCGTGTCCCCCGCGGGACATGGAGGGAATCGGACACCCGCTGGCCGTGGCGCACGCGCCATGCGCAAGGCTCGCGATTTCAGTGCAAGGGGAGTCCTGACATGTCCCGCTTCAATCCCCGCCGCATCGCCGTCTTCCGCGCGCTCCAGCTCGGCGACCTGCTGTGCGCGGTGCCGGCGCTGCGCGCGCTGCGCGGGGCCTGGCCGCGCGCGCGCATCTGCCTGATCGGGCTGCCGTGGGCGGAGGATTTCGTGCGGCGCATGCCGTACATCGACGAGTTCATCGAGTTTCCCGGCTTCCCGGGCATGCCCGAGCGCGTTCCAGACCTCGACGCCTGGCCCGAGTACCTGTCCGAGGTGCGCCGCCGCGACTTCGACCTGGCGATCCAGATGCACGGCTGCGGCGTGCTGACCAATGCGCTGCTGGCGGCGCTGCATGTCCGCCATAGCGCGGGCTTCTTCGTGCCGGGCCAGGAAGGGCCGCACCCCGAGGTGGCGGTGCCATGGCCGGACGCCATCCCGGAGGTGCGCCGGCTGCTCACGCTGACCGAGAGCCTGGGCGCGCCGACGCGCGGCGAGCATCTCGAGCTGCCGATCCTGCCGGAGGAGGCGGCCGATTGGGTCGTGCTGCGCGAGGAGCTCGGCTTGAGCGCCAGCGAGGCGCCGCGCGGCTATATCTGCGTCCATCCGGGCGCGCGGCTGGCGAGCCGGCGCTGGCCCCCGGAGCGCTTCGCGGCGGTGGCGGACGAACTGGCGGACGCCGGCTACCGCATCCTCTTGACGGGCAGCGCGGCGGAAGCGCCGCTCACCGCGCAGGTGGCGGGCAGCATGATGTCCGGAACGGAAGACCTCGCGGGGCGCACCGAACTCGGCACGCTGGCCGCGCTCGTCGCCCAGTCGGAGCTGGTGATCTGCAACGACACCGGCATCTCGCACGTCGCCGCGGCGATGTGTACGCCCAGCGTGGTGGTGTGCTGCGGGGCCGACGCCGGCCGCTGGCAGCCGCTCGACGCGGAACGCCACCAGGTCCTCTGGCATCCGGTGTCGT
>DASVZD010000155.1:0-3405 GCA_036391815.1 Rhodocyclaceae bacterium | reverse complement strand
TTGTGCTGCAGCACGCCGATCACCAGGCCGCCCACGACATTGATCATCATGATGATGATGCCGGCGACGGCATCGCCGCGCACGAACTTGGAGGCACCGTCCATCGCGCCGTAGAACTCGGCTTCCTGCGCGATCTCGGCGCGGCGCTTGCGCGCCACTTCCTCGCCGATCAGGCCGGCGTTGAGGTCGGCGTCGATGGCCATCTGCTTGCCGGGCATCGCATCCAGGGTGAAGCGCGCGCCGACTTCAGCGATACGGCCGGCGCCCTTGGTGATGACCACGAAGTTGATCACCGTGAGGATGATGAACACCACGATGCCCACCGCGTAGTTGCCGCCGACCAGGAACTGGCCGAAGGCCTCGATCACCTTGCCGGCGGCGTCCGGCCCGGTGTGGCCGCGCAGCAGCACCACCCGCGCCGAGGCGACGTTGAGGCTCAAACGCAGCAGCGTCGTCACCAGCAGCACCGTCGGGAACACCGAGAAGTCGAGCGGCTTCACCGTGTACATCGCCACCAGCATGACCATCACCGACAGCGCGATGTTGAAGGTGAAGAAGACGTCGAGCGCGAACGGCGGCAGCGGCAGCACCATCATCGACAGGATGAGGATGATCAGCGCCGGCGCGGCGAGCGCCTTGAGGTTTCCCTTGTTCAACAGTCCCTGGAACGAAAGCACGCCGTTCATTCAACGGCTCCCGGGTCCATGCCTTCCGGCACGGCGATGGCGGCGGGCAGCGCCGGCGGCAGCAGCTTGCCGCCGCTGCCGAGGTACTGGTTGAGCTGGTAGACGTAGGCCATGACTTCGGCCACCGCGGTATACAGCGTGGCCGGGATCTGGTCGCCGAGCTCGGCGTGCTTGTACAACGCCCGCGCCAGCGGCGGCGCCTCGACCACAGGGACCGCGTTTTCCTCGGCGAGTTCGCGGATCTTCTGCGCGATCATGTTCATGCCCTTGGCGACCACCTGCGGCGCCGCCATGTCGCCCTCGTACTTGAGCGCCACCGCGAAGTGGGTCGGGTTGGTGACCACCACCTGCGCCTTGGGCACCTCGGCCATCATGCGCCGGCGCGCGATCTCGCGCTGCTGGCTGCGGATGCGACCCTTGAGCTGGGGGTCGCCCTCCATTTCCTTGTATTCCTGCTTGACCTCTTCCTTGGTCATCTTCAGGCGCGAATAGTATTGCCAGAGCTGGAATGGCACGTCGAGGGCGGCGATGATCGCCAGGCCTCCCAGCAGGGCCGCCGAGGCGAACAGCAGCATGTGCCCGGTGGAGACCATGGCCGCGCCGAGTTCCTGGCTGATCAGCGCGAACAGCTGGTCCTCCTCGTGGCGCACCACCCACCAGATGATGGCGCCGATCAGCAGCGACTTGAGGATCGCCTTGACCAGCTCGCCCACCGCCTGCATCGAGAACATGCGCTTGAAGCCGGCGATCGGATCGAGCCGGGAGAGGTTCGGCGACATCGCCGCCGGCGAGAACACCCAGCCGCCGAGCAGGAAGGGCGTCAGCAGCGCCGCCAGCACCGTGAGCAGGAAGATCGGCGCGACCAGCGTCAGGGCCTCCCAGGAAAGCTCGACGAACATGTTGCCCATCGCGTGGGTGTCGAAGCTGGCGTCGCGCCCGAAGGTCAGCCCGTGGCGCATGATGTTGCCCGCGCTGGACGACATCCACGAACTGAGCGACCACATGCCGGCGACCGCCGAAGCCATGACGAGGAAGGCCATCAGTTCGCGCGATTGCGGAACGTTGCCTTCCTCACGGGCTTTCTCGATTCGCCGTGGTGATGCTGACTCTGTTCGTTCGAGGTCGCTGTCTTCAGCCAAGGGCATGCCCCTCCATGCCGGCAATTATTGCCGCCCGCATCAAGGGCAGAGGGGAGAAACAGGGCCGTTTATCGGCCCTTATTTGCGCTGGCGGGACACCAGTCCGCCAAAGGGCTCGAAGGGCGCGTCGTCGGCCCTTCGAGTCGGCCCAGGCTAGGCCGCCAGGGCTTCCTGGGTGAGGAAGGCGGAGCGCGGCACGCCGCGGCCGTCGCCGAGGCTTTGCATCAGCTCCTTCATGTCGAGGATCAGCACGATCTGGCCGTTGGACAGCGTGGTCACGCCGGCCACGCCCTTCGGGCGGAAGTCCTCGAGCGACTTGATCACCGCGTCCTCGCGGCCCATGAAGCCGTCGATGGCGAGGATGAAGGTGTGCTCGGCCGTCTGCATCAGCACGCCGTACTCGGCGACCTGCACCGGCTCCCAGCCCAGCAGGTAGTGGAGCGGATAGATCGGCATCACCTCGCCGCGCACCACCATGGTGGCGCGGCCGCCGACTTCCTGCACCTGGCCGACCTCGATCGGCAGGATCTCGCGCACCATCGACAGCGGCACGGCGAACGGCTGGTCGCCGAGCTGCACCAGCAGCACCGGCAGGATCGCCAGCGTCAGCGGCAGCGAGATGATGAAGGTCGAGCCCTTGCCGGCGGCCGACTTGATCTCGATGGAGCCGTTGAGCTTCTGGATGTTGGTCTTGACGACGTCCATGCCGACGCCGCGGCCGGACACGTCGGACGCCACTTCCTTGGTAGAGAAGCCGGGCAGGAAGATCAGGTTGAAGCTCTGCCGCTCGTCCATGGTGTTGGCCTCTTCATCGGTGATGAGGCCTTTCTGCAGCGCCTTGGCACGCAGCTTCTCGGGGTTCATGCCGCGACCGTCGTCGGCGATGATCAGCACGATGTGGTCGCCTTCCTGGCGCGCCTCCAGGCGCACCGGCGCCTTCTCGGGCTTGCCGGCGATGCGGCGTTCCTCGACCGTCTCGACGCCGTGGTCGACCGCGTTGCGGATCAGGTGGATGATCGGGTCGGACAAATCCTCGATCATCGTCTTGTCGATCTCGGTCTCTTCGCCGACCAGCACCAGCTCGACGTCCTTGCCGAGGCTGCGGGCGAGGTCGCGGGCGATGCGCGGGTACTTCTGGAACAGCCGGCCGATCGGCTGCATGCGGGTCTTCATCACCGCGTTCTGCAGGTCGGACACCAGCAGGTCGAGCTGGCTGACGGCCTGGTCGAGCGCGTGCAGGGTATCGGTGTCGGAGCGGCCGTTGAGGATGTCCGAGCGCAGCGAGGTCAGGCGGTTCTTGGTCAGGCCGATCTCGCCGGACAGGTTGAGCACCTGGTCGAGGCGCGAGGTGTCGACGCGGATGGAGTTGTCGCGCGTCTTCTCGTCGGGGCGGCGGCCTCCGGCCGGGCCCTGGTAGCCGGGCTTGTCGGACGCGCGGCGGCCGACCGCCTGCTTGATGATCTCGTCGGGCGACTTGCCGGCGACGTCGGTGTGCACCTCGGGTGCGGCAGCCGCGGGGGCGGGCGCCGCGGCCGCGGGGGCGGCCCCGGTCACCGCGTTGTAGAGGTTGTCCCAGTTCG
>DASVZD010000154.1:0-1759 GCA_036391815.1 Rhodocyclaceae bacterium | reverse complement strand
GCGCCGAACAGGATCAGTGTCGAATGCACGGTGGTGAAGTAGAGGATCACGACCACCCAGGTCCATTGCCACGCCAGGCCGCCGAATGCGACGAAAGCGCCGCTGGACGCGAGCAGCAGTGCACCGCCCCACAGGCTGACGAAGAAGGCCTGGTCGAGATGGCAGCGCGCCAGCGGCGGCGCCGCAGGATGGCGGTGCCGCAGCCAGGCGAGGACGACGAAGGCGAGTCCCGGCGCGATCAGCAGGTTGGCGAGGAACAGCGCTTCGGCTGCCGTCGCCAAGCCCTGCCCCGGCACTTCATCGGCCGAAGGTGGCAAGCACCACCTCCATCAGCGCGGCGCCGACTTCGGCGTCGTCGGTGAGGCTCTCCACCAGCGACGCGCGGCAGGCCTCGACGGGATCGAGACCATCGCGGATCAGGATGGCGGCGTACACCAGCAGGCGTGTGCTCGCCACCTCCTCGAGGTCGACGTCCTTGAGGGCGCGCAGCGCGCGGCCGATCGACACCAGCCGCTTCGCCACCATGGCGTCGCATCGCGTCTCGCCGACCAGGATCGCCTCTTCGCGCTCGGCCGCCGGGAAGTCGAAGCGCAGGCTGACGAAGCGCTGGCGCGTGGAGGGCTTCATGCCCTTGAGGAAGTTCTGGTAGCCAGGGTTGTACGACACCACCAGCATGAAGGAATCGGGCGCCTGCAGCACTTCGCCGGTGCGGTCGATCGGCAGCGAGCGGCGATGGTCGGCGAGCGGGTGGATCACCACCGTGGTGTCCTTGCGCGCCTCGACCACCTCGTCGAGATAGCAGATGCCGCCTTCGCGCACGGCGCGCGTCAACGGCCCGTCCGACCAGTAGGTCTCGCCGTCGCCGATGAGGTGGCGGCCGACCAGGTCCGCCGCGGTGAGGTCGTCGTGGCAGGCGACGGTGAACAGCGGCAGCCCGAGCCGCGCCGCCATGTGGGCGACGAAGCGCGTCTTGCCGACGCCCGTGGGGCCCTTGATGAGCACGGGCAGGCGGTTCTTCCAGGCATGCTCGAAGAGTTGCAGTTCGTTGCCGGCGGCTTCGTAGTACGGTGCTTCCATTGCGCGCATGTCCATTTCAGTTGCTCCGTTGGGTGCTGGCTTGCGAGGGGGGCGCGTTCCGATGCAGTTGCCGGCTGGCGACCCGCCGAGGGCGACGGGGGATCGTCGACGCTTCGTGTCCCCCGGCCCGGATGAGACAAAGGCCCGGGCCTCCTCCTCTACCTACGCGTCGACGATCCCCCGCCACCCGCGGCTTGATGGCCTCGCAGGAACGAGCCGCTACCACCGTACGCCGGGCCGATGGGGTGCCCTGCTGCGCGCAGGTAAAGGAGGAGGCGGACGCCGTATCGCCCTTGTCCGCCGGGGGACACGGAGCGCAGCAGGGCACCCCGTCGGCCCACTTAAGCGATGCGAATATCAAACTTGTCCTTTCCAATACGTCCCAGCAATGATCGCCAAGACCAGCAGCAGCCACCCAATCACCAGCCCCGGCCACATGAACTTGACCCGGCGCAAGCCCATGAACTCCCGCACGATCCAGATGCCCTTCACCCCCGCGATGGCCAGCATGCCGAGTACCACCGCCCGACCGGCGGCGCCGGACTCGCCCAGTCCCCAGGTGATTGCCGTGCCGGCGACCAGCGCCAGCCAGAAGAAATCGAGCCTGCCTGCATTCATCGCCATCACCTCATCACGTAGACCAGCGGGAACAGCACCACCCACACCAGGTCGACCATGTGCC
>DASVZD010000153.1:0-1914 GCA_036391815.1 Rhodocyclaceae bacterium | reverse complement strand
GACTCCGGCACGGCGGTGCAGGCGCTGCGCGGCGGCGTGGTCGACTACATCGACGCCAACCGCATCGTGGTGCGCGTCAATGACAACGAGACCGTGCCGGGCGAAGTCGGCGTCGACATCTACAACCTGATCAAGTACACGCGTTCCAACCAGAACACCAACATCAACCAGCGTCCGGTGGTGAAGGTCGGCGACGTCATCGCCAAGGGCGACGTGGTGGCCGACGGCGCCTCCACCGACCTCGGCGAACTGGCGCTCGGCCAGAACATGCTGGTCGCGTTCATGCCCTGGAACGGCTACAACTTCGAGGACTCGATCCTGATCTCCGAGCGCGTCGTCGCCGACGACCGCTTCACCTCGGTGCACATCGAGGAACTCACGGTCGTCGCCCGCGACACCAAGCTGGGTGCCGAGGAAATCACGCGCGACATCGCCACCCTGGGCGAGACCCAGCTGGGCCGCCTCGACGAATCCGGCATCGTCTACATCGGCGCCGAAGTCGAAGCCGGCGACGTGCTGGTCGGCAAGGTGACGCCGAAGGGCGAAACCCAACTGACGCCGGAAGAGAAGCTGCTGCGCGCGATCTTCGGCGAGAAGGCTTCCGACGTGAAGGACACCTCGTTGCGCGTGCCCTCGGGCATGACCGGCACGGTGATCGACGTCCAGGTGTTCACGCGCGAAGGCATCGAGCGCGACAAGCGCGCCCAGTCGATCATCGACGACATGCTGAAGAGCTACAAGACCGATCTGGCCGACCAGATGCGGATCGTCGAGCGCGACACCTTCGCCCGTATCGAGAAGCTGCTGGTCAACAAGACGGCGGCCAAGGGCCCGAAGAAGCTCGCCAAGGGCACCAAGATCACCAAGGCCTACCTCGAGTCGCTCGAGCACTACCACTGGTTCGACATCGCACTGGAGAACGAGGACGCCCAGCAGCAACTCGAGAACCTGCGCGACTCCATCGAGCAGACGCGCAAGGACTTCGACGTCGCCTTCGAGGCGAAGAAGAAGAAGCTGACGCAGGGCGACGAGCTGCCGCCCGGCGTGCAGAAGATGGTCAAGGTCTACCTGGCGGTCAAGCGCCGCCTGCAGCCCGGCGACAAGATGGCCGGCCGCCACGGCAACAAGGGCGTCGTTTCCAAGATCGTGCCGATCGAGGACATGCCGCACATGGCCGACGGCATGCCGGTCGACGTCGTGTTGAACCCGCTCGGCGTGCCGTCGCGGATGAACATCGGCCAGATCCTCGAGACGCACCTGGGCTGGGCCGCCAAGGGCCTCGGCCGCAAGATCGACGAGATGCTGCGCCAGGAGGCGAACGCCGCCGAGGTGCGCAAGCTGCTCAACAAGATCTACGGCCACGGCAAGGGTGTCGACGACCTGTCCGAGGTGAACGACACCGAGATCGTCGAAATGGCCGGCAACCTCAAGCTCGGCGTGCCCTTCGCGACGCCGGTGTTCGACGGCGCCAAGGAAGAGGAAATCTCCGCGATGCTCGACCTCGCCTACCCGGACGACGTCGCCGAGAAGCTGCAGCTGACGGCCTCCAAGACGCAGGCCACGCTGTACGACGGCCGCACCGGCGAAGCCTTCGAGCGTCCCGTCACCATCGGCTACATGCACGTGCTGAAGCTGCACCACCTGGTCGACGACAAGATGCACGCGCGTTCGACCGGCCCGTACAGCCTGGTCACGCAGCAGCCGCTCGGCGGCAAGGCGCAGTTCGGCGGCCAGCGTTTCGGCGAAATGGAAGTTTGGGCGCTCGAAGCCTACGGTGCGTCCTACACGCTGCAGGAAATGCTCACGGTCAAGTCGGACGACGTCAATGGCCGTACCAAGGTCTACGAAAACATCGTCAAGGGCGAGCACAAGATCGACGCCGGCATGCCGGAGTCCTTCAACGTGCTGGTGAAG
>DASVZD010000152.1:0-1937 GCA_036391815.1 Rhodocyclaceae bacterium | reverse complement strand
GCTGGCGCGCAGTCCCGACGGACTCGCTGGCGCCGTGCGCGACGTCGAACAGGCCGGCGGCGAAGCGCTCGCCGTGCCGACCGACGTCGCCGTCCAAGAGCAGGTCGAAGCGGCCGCCGACAAGGTCGAGAGCGAATGGGGAGCGATCGACGTCTGGGTGAACAACGCGATGGCGACGGTCTTCTGCAGCGCGGCGCGGGTCAAGCCGGCGGACTTCATCCGCTCCACCGAAGTCACCTACCTCGGTTCGGTGTGGGGAACGCTGGCGGCGATGAAGCGCATGAACCGGCGCGATAGCGGGACCATCGTGCAGGTCGGCTCCGCCCTCGCCTACCGCTCGATTCCGCTGCAGTCCGCCTATTGCGGCGCCAAGAGCGCCATCCGCGGCTTCATCGACTCGGTGCGCTCGGAGCTCATCCACGATCGCAGCAACGTCCACCTGACCATGGTGCACCTGTCCGCCTTCAACACGCCGCAGTTCGACTGGGCCCGCAACTGCATGGGCAAGCGTCCGCAGCCGCTCGGCAAGATATTCCAGCCGGAGGTTGCGGCGGAAGCGATCTACTGGGCCGCGACGCACCGGCGGCGCGAACTCTGGGTGGGCTTTCCCGCCGTCGAGGCCATCGTCGGCACGCGCGTGCTGCCCGGCGTGCTCGACCACGAACTGGCGTACCGCGCTTACGGCGGCCAGCTGACGGCCCAGGACGATCCCGCCGATCGTCCCGACAATCTCTACCATCCCGTCCCCGGCGACCATGGCGCGCACGGGAGGTTCGATCGCCGCGCCACCTCGTCGGCGTGGGAGGTCGCGCTGGCGACGCATCGCTGGAAGATCGCGGGCGTGGTCGCCGCCGCCGCCCTGGGCTTCCTGCTGGCAGGGCGGCGGTGACGAGATGGGCGTCGACCGCCTCCGGCGATCTAGGCCTCAGCGCCCATGGAACTGCACCGGCGCTTCGGCGGAGGAGCACGACGCCTTGTCGCTGCAGCCGCTGCCGGCCGAGCAATTGCAGCAGTCCTGCATGCCCTCGGGCCTGAACGGACCGAGCTGGGGATTGCTGCGCGCGAAGCGGTGGTAGATCTTGTCGATCGCGATGCCGGCGACCAGCAGTGCGAAGATGAACCCCATCGTCAGCACGTAGGTCACGGCTCAGGCTCCTCCGCCGAGACCGGCGAAGCCCATGAACGCCAGCGACAGGATGCCGGCCAGCATCAGCGACATCGCCGTGCCCTGCAGCACGCCCGGCACGTCGGAGAGCTGGATGCGCTCGCGCACGCTGGCGAGCAGCACCAGGGCGATGGTGAAGCCGATGCCGCCGCCGACGGCGAAGGTCAGCGATTGCGCGAAGTCGTACTCGCGCGCCGTCTGGAACAGCGCCACGCCGAGCACCGCGCAGTTGGTGGTGATGAGCGGCAGGTAGATGCCGAGCGCGCGGAACAGCGCCGGGCTCTGCTTCTTGACGAACATCTCGACCAGCTGCACCGAGGCGGCGATCACCACGATGTAGCAGATCAGGCGCAGGAACTCGAGGTGCAGCATCGACAGCACGATGTTGATCGCGTAGGCCGACAGCGAGGCGATGACGATGACGAAGGTCGTCGCCAGGCCTAGCGGGAAGGCCAGGCTGACGCTGTGCGTGACGCCGAGGAACGGGCACATGCCGAGGAACATCGCCAGCACGAAGTTGCCCGAGAGGATCGTGGTGACCAGGATCTGGCCGAGGGACTCACGCGCCATGGACGCTCTCCTCAGTGTTGGTGGACATGATCTTGTCGCGGTACTTGCGCCAGATGGCGAAGGCCAGCAGCCAGCCGCCCATGACGAAGAAGCCGCCGGGCGGCAGCACCATCACCACCCAGGGCTGGAAGTTCGGCCCGAACAGCGAGATGCCGAGCAGCGTGCCGCTGCCGAGGATCTCGCGCACGCCGCCGATCATGGT
>DASVZD010000151.1:0-3834 GCA_036391815.1 Rhodocyclaceae bacterium | reverse complement strand
CCATGAAGGCGAACATCGAGGCGATGCGCGCGCTGGCCTACGTGGTCGCGGCCGCGCACGACGCCGCCACGCGCCACCCGGATGAGAACGAACGCAAGCGCAACCAGGCCTTCGTCGATTTCATGATTCCGATCGTCAAGGGCTGGCTTACCGAGACCGGCAACGAGATCGCCTATCTCGGCGTGCAGGTGCATGGCGGCATGGGTTTCATCGAGGAGACCGGCGCCGCGCAGCACATGCGCGACGCACGCATCACCACCATCTACGAGGGCACCACCGGCATCCAGGCCAACGATCTGATCGGCCGCAAGATGGCGCGCGAAGGCGGCGCCACGCTGAAGGCCGTCGTCGCCCTCATGCAGCAGACGGCCGAGGAAGTCGGCAAGCAGGCCGGTCCCGAGTTCGCGGCGATCAAGGCGGCGCTGGCGCGGGGGCTGGGCGCGGTGGGCGAGGCCGGCGGCTACATCGTCACGCAATACGCGAGCGACGTGCGCGCGGTGGCCGCCGGCGCCGTGCCCTTCCTCAAGCTGATGGGCATCGTCTGCGGCGGCTGGGCGATGGCGCGCGCCGCGCTGGCCGCGCAGGCGAAGATCGCGGCGGGCGACGGCGATCCGTTCTACGCCGCCAAGATCGCGACGGCCCGCTACTATGCCGACTGCGTGATGCCGCAGGCACCGGCGCTGGCGCAGGTGATCGTCAACGGCGGCGCCGCGACCCTGGCCGTTGCCGACGACATGCTCGGCTGATTATGAAAAATGGCCGGCCGGTGCACCGGCCGGCCGGCGGAGCCCGCCCGGCGCTCCCTGCAGGAACCTCCCCCTGGCGTCGGACTCCAACCCTCGGAAGCAGGATGGGGTGCCCTTGCTTTGCCGTTCGTACGCAAAGCGGGGATTCGACGCAGGACTCGCAGGGAGCGTCATCATGGATCTCGACTTCTATTTCAACGAGTGGGCGTTCCTGGCGAAGAGCGACCCTGCCTTGTTCGAGCAGCGGCGCCGCGAATACATCGGCGCCTTCCTCAGCCGCAGCGGCGCGCATCGCGAGCACCTCGAAACGCTGCAGGCCAAGATCGACCAGCAGCGCGAGCAGGCGGCCACGCCGGAAGGCGCCGTCGTCGCGATCTCGGAACTGATGTGCGCGTCGCTGGCCGAACTGGGCAGCGAGATGGGCAAGCTGCTGGTCGACCTCAAGCGCCTGAAATCGAGCCTCGTCCTCCGGGCCGCCCTCGAAGGCAAGGGCGCGGCCGACCGCCTCGCCGCCTAGCGCGATGCAGCACCGGTAGCGCCGCTACCGGCAAACCCTTAGCTTGAATCACGGCCGCACGGTATTGCCGCGGCATGCGCCGGCGCGATCCAATCGCCATGTCGGCGGATGTCCGCCGGCCTCATTCAAGGAGGGGATTCATGAAGCATCTCACGCGCCTGTTCGTTTTCATCCTGACCTTCTCGGTCACCGCGCTCGGCGTCATCCAGCCGGCGCAGGCGGCCCTCATCGGCGCCGGCGACGTGGTCGCCGCGGCCAGCGGCCAGGAGAACCGCGCCCATATCGCCGCCATGCTGGAGCGCCCCGCGGTCCAGGCCAAGCTCCAGGAACTGGGCATCGGCGCCGACGACGCCAAGGCGCGCGTGGCCGCGCTGACGGACGACGAAGCGGCGGCGCTGGCCAACAAGATCGACAGCCTGCCGGCGGGCGGCGACGGCGTCATCGGCGCGCTGATCTTCATCTTCCTGGTGCTGCTGGTGACCGACATCCTCGGCCTCACCAAGGTGTTCCCCTTCACGCGCTCGGTCAGGCGCTAGCTTGCACGTCCGCGCCCGCCGCGCGCTGCTCGCCGGCATGGCGGCGCTTGCCGCCATGCTGGCCGGTTGCGCGACGCAGACCGCCGCGCTGCTGGAGAAGACGCCCGAGGACCTGCCGGCCCGGGTCGAACTGGAGGCGACGCCGTTCTTCGCGCAGGAGCGCTACCAGTGCGGCCCGGCCGCCCTGGCCGAGACGCTCGCCGCGGCCGGCGTCGGCGCGACGCCGGATGATCTGGTGCCGCAGGTATACGTGCCCGCGCGCGAAGGCAGCCTGCAGCCCGAGATGCTCGCCGCCGCGCGCCGCAACGGCACCTTCGCCATGACCATTCCGCCGCGGCTCGATGCCCTGCTGGCGGAAGTGGCCGCCGGCCATCCGGTGCTGGTACTGCAGAACCTCAGCCTGCAATGGTTCCCCATCTGGCATTACGCGGTGGTGGTCGGCTACGATCTTCCCCGCGGCGATATCGTCCTGCGCTCGGGCACGACGCGGCGGATGGCGATGTCGATGTCGACCTTCGAGCACACGTGGATGCGCAGCGGCGGCTGGGCCATGGTGACCTTGCGTCCCGGGCACCTGCCGCGCACGGCGGAGGAGCAAACCGCCGTGGCCGCCGCGGTGGCGTTCGAGCGGGCCAATGGCGCGGCGGCGTCGCGCCGCGTCTATTCGGCGGCTGCGCAGCGCTGGCCGCAGAACCTGCCCTTGCTGCTCGGCGTCGGCGGCAGCGCCTATGCCGCCGGCGACCGCGCCGCCGCGGTCGAAGCCTTCTCGCGTGCCGCCGCGCTGCAGCCGGACAGCGCGCCGGCGCTCAACAATCTCGCCTTCGCCCTCAACGCTGTCGGGCGGCGCGAGGAAGCGCGCGCCACGGCGCAGAAGGCGCTTTTGCTCGGCGGTCCCTGGCAGGACGCCGTGCGGGATACGCTACGCGCGATCGATGAGCTGCCGCCGCGCTGAGGCGCGCCAGGCATAGGCGAGCGTCGCCGCCGCGACGAAGGCGACCACCGGCAGCGCGAACAAGTTGAGGGTCTCCCATCCCTGGCGCGAGATCAGGATGCCCGACGACAGCGAGGTGATGCCCTGCACGGCGAACACGATGAAGTCGTTGGTGCCCTGCGCCTTGGCTTTCTCCTCCGGGCTGTAGGTCTCGGTGAGCAGGGTGGTGCCGCCGATGAACATGAAGTTCCAGCCGATGCCGAGCAGGAACAGCGCGATCCAGAAGTGCATGACGGAGATGCCGTTCAGCGCCACCGCGATGCTGGCCGCGACCAGCAAGGTTCCCGCGCCGATCACCGTCAGCACGCCCCAGCGCTTGATCAACCCGCCGGTGAAGAACGACGGCGCGAACATGCCGATCACATGCCATTCGATCACCAGCGCGGTGTCGGCGAAGGAGTGCGTGCACAAGTCCATCGCCAGCGGCGTCGCCGTCATCAGCAGGTTCATGATTCCGTAGCCCGCCGAGGCGGCCAGCACGGCCAGCATGAACGCCGGCTGGCGCGCGATCTCCGCCAGCGGCCGACCGCTGTGGCTGCGCTGCGCAGCGGAAAGCGGCGGGATGTCGAGCCGGCTGGTCAGCGCGAGCGCCACCAGGGCGATGGCGGCGAGGGAGAGATAGGTGCCGAGGTAGGCAGGCTCCAGCAGGTGCCGCGTATGCGTGCTGGCCCACGGCCCGAAGATGCCGCCCAGGATGCCGCCGGCAAGGGTCAGGGAAATCGCGCGGCTCTTCAACGTCGCCTCCGCCGCCGCATCGGCCGCGGCGAAACGGTACTGCTGGCCGAAGGCGTTGTAGGCGCCGCAGATCGCCGCGCCCAGGCACAGCAGCAGGAAGAGCGACTGCGCCACCGCCAGCGCGCAAAGCAGCGCGCCGGCGACGCCGAGCAGCGCGCCGAACGCGAAGCCCGCACGGCGCCCGTAGCGGCGCATGAAGAAGGCGGCCGGCAGCGTGGTGAACGCGCCGCCGACCACGTAGGCCGTGAGCGGCAGCGTCGCCATCGCGGGGTCGCCGGCGATCGTCCGGCCGGCAAGGCCTGTCACGGC
>DASVZD010000150.1:0-14496 GCA_036391815.1 Rhodocyclaceae bacterium | reverse complement strand
GGACGGCTCGCTGTTCTGGTGCCGCTTCTCGGCCAAGGCCGTCGATCCGCACACCAACCACGCCGGCACCATCTGGATCATGGAGGACGTCACCGAGGACCGCATGATGCGGGAAGCCCTCGAGCAGTCCACCGCGGAACTCGGCGCCATCTTCGACGCCGCCCTGATCGGCATCACGGTGCTGCGCGAACGCCGCATCGTGCGCTGCAACCCGCGCTTCGAGGAACTGTTCGGCTACGGTCCGGGCGAGATGGTGGGCCGCTCGATCAACATCACCTTCCGCACCGAGGAGGAGTTCGCCGCCATGGCCTCGGTGTACCAGGAACTGCGCGACGGCACGCCGCATCGGCGCGAGCAGCTGCTCAGGCGCAAGGACGGCGGCGTCTTCTGGGCGCGCATCAGCGGGCGCGCCTTCGACAGCGCGCGGCCGGAGGCCGGCTCGGTCTGGCTGCTGGAGGACATCACCGACGAGCGCGAAGCCAAGGAACAGCTGCACCACGCGCTGGGCGAGCAGGAGATGATCTTCGACAACGCCGCGGTCGGCATCCTGTACGTGCGCAACCGCCGCGTGCAGCGCTGCAACCACCGGCTCGAGGAGATCTTCGGCTGGCGCAGCGGCGAGCTGGTCGGCTGCTCGACGCGGGTGTTCTTCAAGAGCGAGAACGACTACCTGACGCTGGGCAGCACCGCCTACGAGGTGATCCTGCGCGGCCAGGTGTTCGTCGGCGAGCAGGCGGTGACGAAGAAGGACGGCAGCGAGTTCTGGGTGCGCGTCACCGGCCGCCGCGTCGGCGGCGACAACCATACCTTCGACGTCATCTGGATCTTCGAGGACGTCACCGAGCGGCGCCAGGCGCAGGAGGAGCTGGTGCGCACGCGCGACGAGCTGGAAGTGCGCGTGGTCGAGCGCACCGCCGAGCTCGAGTCCGCCAATGCGCAGCTGCAGGGCGAGATCTACGAGCGCATCCAGGCCGAGCAGCGCATCTGGCAGATCGCCCACCACGACGCCCTCACCGGGCTGCCCAACCGCGCGCTGCTGCTCGACCGCCTGGGCCAGGCGCTGATGCAGGCGGCGCGCTACGACACGCGGCTGGCCGTGCTGTTCCTCGACCTCGACCGCTTCAAGAGCGTCAACGACACGCTCGGCCACCATATCGGCGACGAGCTGCTCAAGCACGTCGCCGACCGCCTGCGCGGCGTGGTGCGTGCGATCGACACGGTATCGCGCCTGGGCGGCGACGAGTTCGTGATCGTGCTGCAGGAGATCGCCGGGCCGGACGACGCGGTGCTGGTGGCGGAGAAGATCATCAACGCGCTGAAGCCCGCCGTGAACATCGAGGGCCACCAGTTGAGCGCGACGCCGTCGATCGGCATCAGCATCTTCCCGGAGGACGGCGGCGACGTCTACGCGCTGATGAAGAACGCCGACACGGCCATGTATCACGCCAAGGAGCAGGGCCGCAACAACTTCCAGTTCTTCGCGCCGCTGATGAACAGCGAAGCCGAGCGCTTCTTCACGCTCGAGCACCGCCTGCGCGGCGCGCTCGACAGCGAGCAGTTCCGCCTCCACTACCAGCCGCTGATCGACCTCCATCAGCGCCGCGTCTGCGGCATGGAAGCCCTGCTGCGCTGGCAGGATCCCGACCACGGCATGATCGCGCCGGGAGAGTTCATACCGGTGGCCGAGGAGACGGGGCTGATCCTGCCGCTCGGCATCTGGGTGCTGCGCGAGGCGCTGCAGCAGAACCGCCGCTGGCAGGACGCCGGGCATCCCGCCGTGCCGGTCTCGGTGAACCTGTCGCCGCGCCAGTTCCGCCAGGCCGACCTGGTCGACATCGTGCGCAGCGTGCTGGCCGAGAGCGGCCAGCCGGCCGAACTGCTCGAACTCGAGATCACCGAGTCCACCCTGATGCACGACGTGGACGAGACGCTGGCCAAGCTCGAGGCGCTGTCGGCCATGGGCGTGCGCCTGGCCATCGACGACTTCGGCACCGGCTACTCCAGCCTGGCCTACCTGAAGCGCTTCCCCGTCGACAAGCTCAAGATCGACCAGAGCTTCGTGCGCGACCTGACGGACGACAAGGACGACGCCGCCATCGTCGCCGCCGTGGTGGCGCTGGCGCGCAGCCTCGGCGTGGACGTGCTCGCCGAGGGCGTCGAGCGCGACGCCCAGCTCGCGGTGCTGGCGAACCTCGGCTGCACCAAGTTCCAGGGCTACTACTTCTCGCGCCCGCTGGCGCCGGACGCGGGCGAAGCCCTGTTCCGGCCGGAAGCGCTGCGCTGAGTCGAGCCATGCGCAGCGCCAACGCCAAGGTCCTCATCGTCGACGACGCCGCCGCCGTGCGCAGCATGCTGCGCGCGCTGCTGGCCGAGGAGGGCTACCGGGTGGTGGCGGATCTCGCCAGCGGCGGCGGCGTCCTGGCCGCCGTCGAGCGCTTCGAGCCCGACATCGTCTGCCTCGACTACAACCTGCCCGACATCGACGGCATCGAGGTGCTCCGGCAGGTCCATGCCGCGCAGCCCACCGTGGCCGTGGTGATGATCACCGGCAGCATGGATGCCGACCTGCAGAGCGCGGCCGCCGAAGCCGGGGCGGCCGGCTTCATCCACAAGCCGTTCTCCCCCGACAAGATCCTCAGGGAACTCCAGCAGGTCGCGCATACGCGGCGCCTGCTGGCCGACGCCCAGCAGCCCCGCGCCGTCGCCGCAGTGGCGCCGCGCGCCAAGGCGGTGATCGCCGACGACAGCGCCACCATGCGGCAACTGCTCAAGACCATCCTCGAAGGCGCCGGCGTGGCCGTCGTCGGCGAGGCGAGCGACGGCAAGCAGGCGGTCGACCTGGTCGCCCGCCACCGGCCCGAACTGGTCTGCCTCGACCTCGACATGCCGGTGATGGGCGGACTCGAGGCGCTGCAGGCGATCCATGCCGAGCATCCCGCCGGTAAGGTGATGATGGTCACCGCCAACGGCAACCGCGACGCCATCGTCCAGGCCGGCAAGGGCGGCGCCCGCGGATACATCCTCAAGCCCTTCAGACCCGAAAAAGTGGCCGAAGCAATCGGCAAGCTGCTGTCATAGCACGCCGGCATTGCTGCAACGCACCTATATCGATCGTACGATCGGCATATGATGTGTCGGCACGATAAGAAGAAGCCAAAGAACTGACCTTGGAGGGGGTGTGTCATGCTGAAGACCATGAGCGTGAGGTCGCAGCTGTTCGCTGCGCTCGCCGGAATGCTGCTGCTCCTGGCGGCTTTCACCGTCGTCGTCGCCACCGCGACGAATTCGATTTCCAACGCGGCAGTGGGAATGGGGCTCGGCAAGGACGTCGTCGCCGACATCCTGCCGCCGCCGCTCTACGCGCTCGAAGCCGAGTTGACCGCGCAGGATCTCGCGGAGGCGAAGCCGGACCAGGTGGCACCGCTGCTGACGAAGCTGGCCGCCCTGAAGAAGGAGTACGACGAGCGCAACGCCTTCTGGGAAAGCCAGGCCGCGCTCGAGCCGGCCGTGCGAGCAGCGCTGCTGGGCGACCAGAAGCGGCTTGCCGACGCGTTCTGGAAGCTGCTGCTCGGCGACTTCGTCGCCGCCGTCAAGGCGCAGGATGCCGAGCGGGTGCACCAGCTGGACGCCGAACTGGGCAAGCTCTATGCGGCGCACCGCAGCGCGGTCGACGCCACGGTGAAGGTGGCGTCCGCCTATGCGGACGGCACCGCCCAGGCGCTGCAGGAGGCGTCGGAGCACGCGCGGCGCACCGTCTTCGCGCTGGCCGGCGGCGGCGCATTGCTGGCGGCGGCCACCATGCTGGCGGTGATCCGCGAGATCCTGCGGCGCCTCGGCGGCGAACCGCTGGAAATGCAGGCCGCCGCCCACCGCATTGCGGACGGTGACCTGGCGGTGCACCTGGAGGTCGCGGCCGGCGACCAGGACAGCCTGGCGGCCTCCATCGCCCACATGCAGGGCAACCTGCGCGACGCCATCACGCAGTCGCGCCAGGCGGCGGAGGAAGTCGCGGACGCCGCGCGGCGCCTGGCCGCCAGCTCGCAGCAGGTCTCCGCCAGTTCGAGCCAGCAGAGCGAGGCCGCCGCCTCGATGGCGGCGTCGGTCGAGCAGGTCACGGTCAGCATCGACCACGTCGCCGAAAGCGCCTCCGGCGCGCGCGGCCTGGCCGAGGAGACCGGGCGGCTGTCCACCGAGGGCAAGCGCCTGGTCGAGGATACCGTCGAGGAGATCAACAAGATCGCGGCGTCGGTCGAGCGGGCCAGCGGCGTGATCCAGACGCTCGGCGAGCATTCGGACCAGATATCTAACATCGTGAACGTCATCAAGGAGATCGCCGACCAGACCAACCTGCTGGCGCTGAACGCGGCGATCGAGGCGGCGCGCGCCGGGGAACAGGGACGCGGCTTCGCCGTCGTGGCTGACGAGGTGCGCAAGCTGGCGGAGCGCACCGCGGCCTCCACCGAGGAGATCGCCACCATGATCGCGGCCATCCAGCACGGCACGCAGAACGCCGTGGAGGAAATGACGTCCGGCCGGGCGCAGGTGAACGAGGGCGTCCAGATGGCGGCGCGCACCGGAGAATCCATGGCGCACATCGAGGACGGCACCCGGCAAGTGCTCGCCGCCGTCGAGGACATCTCGAATTCGCTGCGCGAGCAGAGCACCGCGAGCAACCAGATCGCGGGCAACGTCGAGAAGATCGCCGAGATGACCGAGGAAAACAGCGCCGCCGTGGCGTCGGTATCCGACGCGGCCCATCGGCTCGAACAGCTCGCCGGCGACCTCAAGGCGTCGGTCGGCAGGTTCCGCGTCTAGGCGGCGCCTGATCGACGCGGCAGGCGCGGACGGGCATAATTGCCCGTCCAATCAGGCATCCGAGGACTCCATGAGCACAACGACCACGACCGCCAGCGGTCTCGTCATCGAAGACATCCAGGAAGGCGACGGCGACGTCGCCGTCGCCGGCAAGTACGTCACCGTCCATTACACCGGCTGGCTCACCGACCAGACCAAATTCGATTCCAGCAAGGATCGCGACGAGCCGTTCGAGTTCGCGCTCGGCGCGCGCCACGTGATCGCCGGCTGGGACGAGGGCGTCCAGGGCATGAAGGTGGGCGGCGTGCGCAAGCTCACCATCCCGCCGAACCTCGGCTACGGCGCCCGCGGCGCCGGCGGCGTGATTCCGCCGAACGCCACCCTCGTCTTCGAGGTCGAGCTGCTCTCGGTGGACTGATGGCGTTTGCGGGAGTCCCGTCGCGGCTGCCGGAGGTCGGCACGACCATCTTCACGGTCATGTCGCGCCTGGCGGCCGAGCATGGCGCCATCAACCTGTCGCAGGGATTCCCCGACTTCTCGCCGCCGCCCCGCCTGCTGGAGCGCGTGGCGCACCACATGGCGGAAGGCAGCAACCAGTACGCGCCGATGGCCGGCGCGCTGCCGCTGCGCGAGGCGATCGCCGAGAAGGCCGAGCGGCTCTACGGCGCCCGCTACGACGCCGACGGCGAGATCACCGTCACCGCCGGCGCCACCCAGGCCATCTACACCGCCATTGCCGCCTGCGTGCGGCCGGGCGACGAGGTGATCGTCTTCGCGCCGGTCTACGAGTCCTACGTGCCGGCGATCGCGCTGAACGGCGGCAAGGCGGTGTTCGCCACGCTGCGCTTCCCCGACTACCGGCCCGACTGGGACGAGGTGCGCGCGCTGGTCGGCCCGCGCACGCGCATGGTCGTGATCAACACGCCGCACAATCCGAGCGGCGCGGTCTGGTCGGCGGCAGACATGGCCGAGCTCGACCGGCTGACGCGCGGCACGGATATCGCGGTGCTGGCGGACGAGGTCTACGAGCACATGGTGTTCGACGGCGCGCGCCACGAGAGCGCCTGCCGCACCCCGGCGCTGGCGGAGCGCAGCTTCGTGGTGTCCAGCTTCGGCAAGACCTACCACGTCACCGGCTGGAAGATCGCCTACTGTCTGGCGCCGCGCGCCCTCACCGCAGAATTCCGCAAGGCGCACCAGTTCGTGGTGTTCGCCGTGCACCATCCGGCCCAGCTGGCGATCGCCGACTTCATGCGCGAGGACCCGGGCTTCGCCGACGGGCTGGCGGCCTTCTACCAGGCCAAGCGCGACTTCCTGCGCCGCCAGCTGGCGGGCTCGCGTTTCGAGCCGCTGCCCTGCGCCGGCACCTACTTCCAATTGGCGAAGTACGGCGCGATCTCCGACGAGCCGGACCGGCAGTTCGCCGAACGCCTGACGCGCGAGCACGGCGTCGCCGCGATCCCGGTGTCGGCGTTCTACCCTGCCGGCGGCGACCATCGCGTGGTGCGCTTCTGCTTCGCCAAGAACGACGACACGCTGGCGGCGGCCGGCAGCCGCCTGAGGGAACTATGAGCTTTCCATCGATCATCGCCAACGTCGTGGACATGAAGGCCGGCGAAGTGCTGCTGCCGGGCTTCATGCAGCTGGCGGACGGCGCGCTGTACGTGAACCTCGCGGCGCTCGAGAGCCGGCAGCCGTTCGCCGAGTTTGCCGCGCGCATCTTCGCGGCTGGCGCGCGATTCGACGAGCTGGACTACGACGCCTTCCTCAACCTGGCCTTCCTGTGGGAGCCCCGCGACATCGACGCCGCGCTGGCCGAGTTCAAGCGCAAGGGCCGCCCCCCGCTGCTGCGCATCGCGCGCGACATCGTCGCCTTCCCGCAGGAGCGGCGCGACATCTACCGCGGCCTGAAGCTGGCCGCGGACGGCAAGTCGGCCGACTACCTGTTCGAGCAGGTCAGCGTCGAGCGCGAGGAGGACGATCCCGCCGTGCCGGGCGCCAGGCGCAGCGTCTCCGAGCGGCTCTACCCGGATTTCGACGAGTTCGTCGCCGCCCTATGGCAGAAGGGACTGCGCTTCGGCATCGACGTCAAGGCCGTGCGGGAAGCCATCGCGCGCGACCAGGCGGCCCGCGTCATCGTCGCCGCCTCGAAGGCCCCGGTCGACGGCAAGGATGCCAGCGTCGACGAACAGACCGACCTGCTGCACCGCGACGACGCGCCCAAGCTGCTGGCCAACGGCCGCATGGACCTCAAGCATTACCGCAACCGCTTCCCCCAGGTGAGCGCCGGGACGCGGCTGTTCAAGAAGGTGCCGCGCGTCGAGGGCCGCTCCGGCTGGAACGTCGAAGGCAAGGAACTGCCGCCCGCCGAGGTCAAGGACTTCGACCTCGCGACGCTGGCCGGGCCGGGCACCGAGGTGGTCCGCGACGGATCGGGCGAGTACGTGGTGGCCGCCGTCAGCGGCTTCCTCGACATCGACGACAAGTCGGGGCAGCTGTCGATCGTGGACAAGATCGTCAGCCGCGAAGGCGTCAGCATGCGCACCACCGGCGACCTCTCGCTCGCCGGCGACGACTACGAAGAGCACGGCGAGGTGCAGGAGAAGCGCAAGGTCGAAGGCCACAACATGACCTTCTTCGCCGACGTCTTCGGCGGCGTGCTGTCGAACGGCGGCCGCGTCACCATCAAGCAGAACCTCAGCGGCGGCACGGCGCAGAGCCCGGGCGGCTCGGTCGTGGTGGAAGGCGCGGCGTCGCGCGCGCTGGTCGAGGCGCGCGGCGGCGAGGTGACGATCGACCGCGCGGAAAGCACCACCGTCTTCGCCGAACGCGTGCGCATCCGCCGCGCCATCAACTGCGAGATCGCCGCCAGCGAAGTCGTCATCGAACAGGCCGAGGGCTGCACCATCGCCGCGCGCAAGGTGCTGCTGCAGGCGACCTCGGCGCGGCGGGACGAGGCGACGCGGGTGATCCTGCTGCTGCCCGACCTGACCCCGTTCGACGACCAGCGCAAGGCGCTCGAGGCGGGCCGGACCGAAGCCCAGGCGCAGTGCGAACGCCTGGGTGCCGCGCTGCAGACCCTGGCGGCCCAGCCGGACATGAAGAGCTATGCGGCGATGGCGCCGCGCATCAAGGCCAAGAGCATCGTGCTCAACCCCGCCCAGCAGGCGCAATGGGAAAGCCTGGTGGCGCGCGTGGCGCCGACGCTGCGCAAGGCGGCCGCCCTGACGGCGGAGATCAAGAGGCAGGGCGAATATGCCGCTGGCGCCGAGAAGGAACTGGCGGACGTCGCGCGTGCGCGCAGGGAGGCCATGCTCGGCATCGCCTGCCGGGTGGAGAGCGTCGGCTGCGACACCCAGATCTATGCGCGGCGCCCGGTGTTCGGCGAAACGCCGGTCGCGAGCGTGCCCGCCAAAGCGCTGCACAAGCAGCTGCAGGAACTGCTGGTGGACGCCGAGCGCCTGTACACCGGCCACCAGGGCAGCGCCGAGTGGCAGGCGCCGGCCGAGGAATAGGCCGGCGCGCGGCCTTTCACTCGCGGTGGTAGGCGGCCACCCGCTCCACTTCGTTCTTCGACCCGAGGATCACCGGCACGCGCTGGTGCAGCTGCGACGGCTGGACGTCGAGGATGCGCTCGCGGCCGGTGGTGGCGCGCCCGCCCGCCTGCTCGACGATCATCGCCATCGGATTGGCCTCGTACATCAGCCGCAGCCGGCCGCCCTTGTCGCGGCTCTTGCTGTCGAGCGGATACATGAAGATGCCGCCGCGCGTGAGGATGCGAAACACGTCGGCCACCATCGAGGCGACCCAGCGCATGTTGAAGTCATGGCCGCGCGGGCCTTCCTTGCCCGCCAGCAGCTCGCCGACGTAGCGCTGCATGGGCGGCTCCCAGAAGCGCTGGTTCGACATGTTGATGGCGAACTCGCGGGTGTCCTCGGGAATGCGCATGTCTTCCTGGGTCAGCACGAAATGGCCGTACTCGCGGTCGAGCGTGAAGCACTTGACGCCGTCGCCGAGCGTCAGCACGAGCAGCGTCGAGGGGCCATAGACGGCAAAGCCGGCGCAGACCTGCTGCGTGCCCGGCTGGAGGAAAGCCTGCTCGTCGGCGGCGACCCCTTCCGGGCAGCGCAGCACCGAGAAGATGGTGCCCACCGAGATATTGACGTCGATGTTCGAGGAGCCGTCGAGCGGATCGAACACCAGCAGGAACTCGCCCTTGGGATAGCGGTGCGGGATGCCGTGCGGGCCGTCCATCTCCTCGGACGCCATGGCGGCGAGGTGGCCGCCCCATTCGTTGGCGTCGAGCAGGATCTCGTTGGAGATGACGTCGAGCTTCTTCTGCGCCTCGCCCTGGATGTTGTCGCTGCCGGCGCCGCCCAGCACGTCGGCCAGGCTGCCCTTGCCGATGGCGATCGAGATGGCCTTGCAGGCGCGCGAGACGACTTCGATCAGGAAGCGCAGGTCGGAACTGACGGCGGGGTTCTTGCGCTCGGCCTCGACGAGGAAGCGCGCCAGGGTGACGGGGAGCATGATGGGAGGTCCGCTGAAGATTCGGGGAGCGCGGATTATACCGGCGGCTTGCGGCAGCGCACCAACCCCAGCCGCCGCCCACAACCCCGGCCCGTCCGGGCTATCCGGCCGGCGCCTCAGCCTTCGACCATGCGGCGCACCACGGTGTTGAAGTGGCGGATCCACTCCGGCGAGAACTGGTTGTCGCAGGCGTTGATCTCGGCGATGGCGCGCAGCAGCGAGCGGCTCTGCCCGCGATGGCTGTGCTTGAGCGTGACCGCCTCGAAGGCGTCGACGATGGCGAGGATCTTGGCGCCGGCGCAGATGCCATCGTCCTTGCGTCCCGCCGGATAGCCGCCGCCGTCCGACATCTCGTGGTGCTGGGCGACCATCTCCGCGGCCGCCTTCCAGCCCGGCATGCGTTCCAGCAGCGCCGCCGCATAGGCCGGATGGTCGCGCAGCGCGCGCTTGTCCTCGTCGGTGAGCTGCCCGACCTTCAGCCAGAGCGATTCCGGCAGGAACATCATGCCGACGTCGTGCATGTAGACGGCGGCTTCGAGCTGCAGCGGGTCGACCGGCTTGCCGGCCGCGGCGTTGGTGTCGAGCGCCAGCCGCAGCAGCCGGCCGCTGCGACCCTTGAACAGCGGCGAGCGCATTTCCAGCTGCTGGGCGAGCGAACGGAAGAACTTGAGGTCGGCAGCGGCGCCCTCGGCGCCGCGCACCGCATGCGGGCCGGCCGGGCGCACCTGCACCCCGGCGTGCACGGGGCGGAAGCCGGTCACCGCCTCGATCAGCCGCACCGCGCGCTCGTCGAGTTCCCCGGCCGGCGCAGCGGCCATGCCGTCGAGGCCGCCGACCAGTTCGACCAGCTTGAGGTTGCCCAGCGTCCGGCCGGCGGACAGCGCCTCGACGGCCAGTTCGAGGCGGTCCATGGCGAGCAGGATGACTTCGGCGAGCAACTCGGAGAAAGGGATCTCGCTGCCGCGCAGGCGGGTCAGCAGGGTCTCGATCGGGTGGGCGACCAGCACGCCCATGTCCACCTTGCAGATGGCGGCGTCGCCCTTGATGTTATGCAGCGCGCGGAACAGCGCGGAGATCAGGGCGTTGTCGTCCGGCGCGCGCTTGAGCCTGGCGATGTCGCGCTCGATGTTGGGGACGATGTCGGCCAGGTCCTCGATGAATTCGACCAGGCCTTCGCGGTCCTGGACGGTCGGCTGCAGCAAGGCGGTGATGTCGGCCATACGCTCCCTTTCCTTCAACCCGTTCGATCGGGGCTTGTCGGCTACACCAGCTCGGCCGCGGCCAGTTCGCCCTTCAGATAGGCATAGTATATCGGCGCCGCCACCAGCCCCGGCAGGCCGAAGGCCGCTTCCATGGCCAGCATCGCCAGCAGCAGCTCCCACGTGCTGGCGGCGATCTGCCCGCCGACGATGCGCGCATTGAGGAAGTATTCGAGCTTGTGGATCACGATCAGGAAGGTCAGCGACGACAGCGCCACCAGCGGCGACACCGACAGGCTGACGACCAGGATCACGGTGTTCGAGATCAGGTTGCCGATGATCGGCAGCAGGCCGACCGCGAAGGTCAGCCCGATCATGGTCTTGGTCAGCGGCAGGTGGATATCGAGCAGCGGCAGCGCGACCGCGAGGTAGAGCGCGGTGAACGCCGTGTTGAGGGCGGCGATGCGGACCTGCGCGAACACCACGCGCCGGAACGCCTGGGCCAGCATGCGCGCGCGCTCGGTCAGCGCCGCCGCCAGCGGGCGCAGCGTCGGCGTTGCGGCGGCCTCGTGCAGCGCCACCATGGCCCCGATCACCATGCCGATCAGGATATGCACGAACGCGCGGCCCGCCTCCTTGCCCACGGTGCCCACCTCCCCGGCATGCTCGCGCAGCCAGTGCGAGACCGCGGCCTTCATCGCCTCGAGGCCCTCGGGCAGCATGGCGAGCAGCCAGGACGGCATCCACAGGCGCGCGTTGTCGATGGTATCGGCCATCTTCTGGCTCAGCTCGGCCAGGCCGCCGCCGTGGTTGTTGAAGAAGGCGGCCGACAGCACGGCGGCCGCCACGGTGCCGCCGATCACCAGCGCCGCCAGGGCGACCACCGCGGCCAGCTTGGCGCGGCGGTTGGAGACGCGGCCGGCCAGCAGCCCGGCCAGCAGGTGCACCAGCTGGAACACCAGCAGCCCGGCCAGCAGCGCCGGCAGCAGGTGGAGCCCGAGGACGAGGAACAGCAGCAGCCCGGCGATCAGCCAGGAGGCCTGCACGACGCGGTCGGCGGACTGCATTCCTCAGCGGCCCGGCGCGGGGAAGTGCGGGCCGGTCACGGCTTCTTCCACAGGTCGTCGAGCGGGTTCTGCTTCGGCGCCGCGGCGGCCGCATCGGAGACCCGGCGCGCGGTGAACTCCTCCTCGACGTTGTCGCGGTAGTAGCTCCAGGCGGCGGCCGAGGACGACAGGCGGCGCCAGATCTCCTCGCCGACGCCGCTGTACTCGAGCGTCGTGCCGTCGTCGAGCTGGACGCGCAGGACGCGCGCACGGGCGTCGTAGCCGGCCGCGCGCAGCTTGCCCGAACTGAGCTTCTTCATCTCCATGCCGATCCCTCCTTCAAGGGCAGTTGGCGGAGTCGTCCGTGCTCGGGGCCTTCCTGTCGACGTTCTCGCGCGCCTGCTTCTCGCGCAGCCGGGCGTTCTTCGCCTCGTCGGCGAAGACGTAGCGTCCGGCCAGCACGCAACCCTTCATGCCCGGACTGCAGGGCAGGTTGTTGATCTTGGTGCAGACCTCGTCGACTTCGTGCGGGCAACCCCATCCGCCGGCCATGTTGCGCTCCTCTTCAATGCGGCAATGATACCGCGCCGGAAAGCGGCGCTCAGAACAACGCGACGCGCCACTCCGCCCACGCCGCGCGCCGGATCGGCGCCCGCGCGTAAGCCGATCCGCTCGCGCCACCGGCCTGGCGCAGGCCGACTGTGAAGCGCTGGCGGTTGCCCTCGAAGCTGGCGCCGGCGGTGGCGACGAGGCCGCCGTCGCTCGGCGTGGCAAGCAGCTCGACGTAGGGCCTGAAGCCGTCGCGATCGTCGTAGCCGAGCCGCGCCAGCAGGTTGCCGCGCAGCAGGTTGGGCGAGAGATACGCCTGGCTCGACCACGCGGCGTTGCCGGCGACGGCCGCGGCGGGCGCGATGCCGGCCAATGCGCGCTGGCCGGCGGTGAGCGCGTCGAGACGCTGCCATTGCTCGCGGCTGTAGGCGTCGGCGTCGTACCAGGCTTCCATCAGCAGGCTCCAGCCCGATTCCCCGGTCCACTGGGCGCCGGCCACCGTCTTCATGCCGCCCCCGCCGGTGCTCTCCGCCATCGGGTCGGAGGGCGCCAGGACGCCACCGGCCTGGGTCAGCGCATTCACCAGCCGGCGCGTGCGCCGTTCGTAGAGCGCCGCGCCGTACAGCGACCAATCCGTGCCGATCACCCGCGTGGCGCCGACCCCGGCTTCGAAGCCGCGCCGGTGCGACACGCGCGCGACCGCATGCAGGTCGTCCCCGCTCGCCGCCAGCCGGTACCAGCGCAGCGCCAGCGAGGCATCGTGGAAGTCGTCGACGCCCTCGCCCTGCCCGGGATGCGTCCAAGCCACCGTCCACGCCTCGTCGGCGGTGAAGCGCTCGAGGGCCAGCACCGGGGTGCCGACCAGCGCCGGCGGATTCACGGCGCGGCGGTTCTCGCGCTGCACCACGTCGAGCGGCTTGAAGCCGAAGCCCACGCCCCACGACATGATCTTCTTGCCTGCCGTCCAGCCCAGCCCCTCGGCCAGTTCGCCGTCGTAGTAGAACTGGTTGGCGATGCCGTGCTGTTCCGGCTTGCGGTCCTGCGCCGCCTGCCAGCGCAGCGTCCCCTGGGCATTGAAGCCGCCGTCGCGCAGCCGCAGTTCGAGATCCTGGCGCGAGCCGCGGCCCGGCACCAGCGGCGGGCCGACGTAGTAGGGGCTGGCCGTGTTCGGCGTGTCGATTTCCGGCGCGACGGTGAATGCCGCGTTGAATTCCGCGGCGCCGGCCTGGGCGGCCAGTGCCGCCAGGCAGCCGGCGACGGCGCGCCGCTTCACCATCCTGAAAGCGAGTTGCGCACCAGCGCAGCCGGGTTGAAGAACTCGTCGGGCGCCTCCTTGCGCACCATGCCGAGGTAGCGGATCACCGTGCGCCGGTTCGGCTGGATGTCGTCGAGCAGCAGCATGGTCATGATGCGCGGGTGGCCGTCCACCCGCCTTGCGACGTACCAGGCCTCCTTGGCGCGCTTGCCGGAGCCGACGTAGAGATCGGCCTTGATCGGCTGCTTGCTGGCCTTCTCGAGGTAGAGCTCGATACGCGCATAGGTGACGCCCGCGCGCGCCTGAGCGAGGTCGAGCAGCAGGCAGCGGCGCGGCTTGGCGGGGGAAGCCGCATCGGGCTGGTCCGACGGCGGCGGCGGGCAGTCGACCTCGTCCTTGACCGTGCCGCCGTAGTCCTCGCTCCAGGTCATGCTGGCGATGTCGCCGGTCGAGGCTTCGCCGAGCAGCTTCTGGCTGGCGGTGATGCGCAGCGGCCGCTGGCTTTCCGGCATCAGGAGCCAGAACTGGTCGGCCAGCATCAGCACCTTCTGGCCGATCTCCGACGGCGACTTCATCAGCACCAGCGAGCGCCGGCCGGGCTTCACGTAGACGGTGTAGAGGCGGTCCTTGTCGAGCGCGCCGTTCTTGTAGAGCTCGACATGCGTCTCGACGCGCACCGATTCGCCGGGCAGGCGGAAGGCGTCGGCCTGCTTGAGCAGCGCGGCGACGCTTTCAGCCGCGCCGGCGGGCGCCGCGACGGCAAGCATGAGCGCGGCGAAGAGCCGCCTAGACATGGCCGAGCGCCTCAACGATCGGGCGGCGCGACGCCTTGCGGCTGGCGAACCATGCCGCCACGGCGCACAGCGCGACGATGCCGGTGTTGACGAGCAGGTAGAGCGGCCACGAGAAGTTCACCAGCAGAGGATAGCCGACCGAGCGGCCCGGCGGCGGCGGCATCTCGATGCCGGCGTGGGGCAGCAGTGCGACGACCAACAGCGCCAGCAGCGTTCCCGCGGCGGCGCCGACGGCCCCGATCAGCGCGCCCTCGTGCACGAACTGGGCGACGATCTCCTCGGGCAGCGCGCCGAGCGCGCGCAGCGTG
>DASVZD010000149.1:0-2457 GCA_036391815.1 Rhodocyclaceae bacterium | reverse complement strand
GAGGACTACGACGTCACCAAGCTCTACGTCGATGAAGAGTCGCTGAAGGCGCGCGGCCTTTCCGCCGACGACCTTTGCGTGCCGGTCGAAGTCATGAGCCGCGCCGCGATCGGCAAGCTGATGGAAGAGCAGGACGTCCTGCTGAGCTTCTGAGGAAAAGAACCATGCTCAACATCGTCAACAAGTCCCCGCTGGACCGCAACTCGCTGCAAAGCTGCCTCGACGCCGCCACCGGCGGCGCCATCCTGCTGATCGAGGACGGCGTCTATGCCGCCACGAAGGGCAACGCTTTCGAAACCAAGCTCAAGGGCGCCCAGGGCACCTTCAAGGTCTATGCCCTCGGTCCCGATCTGGATGCGCGCGGTGTCGGCGACCGCGTCATGGACGGCGTCACCGTCGTCGACTATGCCGGCTTCGTCGACCTGGTCGCCGAATTCAAGACCTGCCAGTCCTGGCTCTAAGCCAACGGCTCAATCCATCACCCCGACATTCCAAGGAGAAGTAAACATGGGCACCATCGAAATCAACGGCAAGTCCGTCGAAACCGACGAAGAAGGCTACCTGGTCAACCTGAACGACTGGGACGAAGCCATCGGCGGCGAGCTCGCCAAGAGCGAAAACGTCAACATGACCGAGCAGCACTGGGAAGTCGTGAACTTCCTGCGCGAGTACTACAACGAGTTCCAGATCGCGCCGGCCGTCCGCGTGCTGACCAAGGCCATCGGCAAGAAGCTCGGCCCGGAGAAGGGCAACAGCCAGTACCTGTACGAGCTGTTCCCCTACGGCCCCGCCAAGCAGGCGTGCAAGATCGCCGGCCTGCCGAAGCCCACCGGCTGCATCTAAGCGGAAGACAACAAGACCGCAGGCGGCGGCCCGCCGCCGCCTGCACCGCGCCCCACTGACCCCGGCAACCGAAGCCATGACCCTCTTCTTCGCGATCCTGTTCTACGTCGCCGCCGCCGTCTTCATCGGTGGCCTGGCGTACAAGATTGTCGACTTCGCGCGCACTCCTGCGCCGCTGAAGATCCCGACGACCCCGGCCCCGACCTGTGCCCCCGGCGTCGCCTTCCGGATGTTCCGCGAGGTCGTGTTCTTCGAAAGCCTCTTCAAGGGCAACCTGTGGATCTGGGCCATGGGCGCGGCCTTCCATTTCGGCCTGGCCCTGGTGCTGGTGCGCCACCTGCGCTACTTCCTCGAGCCGGTGCCCGCCCTCATCGCCTTCGCGCAGCCCTTCGGCATGTACGCCGGCTTCATGATGGCCGCCGGACTGGCCGGACTGTGGGCGCGCCGCATCCTGGTCGAGCGCATCCGCTACATCTCGACGGTTTCCGACCACCTGATGCTCGCCCTGCTGCTGACCATCGCCGTCACCGGGCTGGGCATGAAGTTCGTCATGCACACCGACATCGTCGGCGTGAAGGAATTCTTCCTCGGCCTGATGTCCTTCGACATCCAGCCGCTGCCGGCTCACCCCGGCCTGTACATCCACCTGGGCTGCGTCGCGCTGCTGATGATCGTGTTCCCCTTCAGCAAGCTGCTGCACGCGCCGGGCGTATTCTTCAGTCCCACCCGCAACCAGACTGACAATTCCCGCGAGGCCCGCCACCTGGCGCCTTGGGCGGCTCAGCTGGAGAAGAACTGATCATGGCCGGCCCCGAACTCAAAGCCCCCGCCCTGCGCGAATACCCGACCGTCCCGGCCATCCAGCCGGACGCCGAGGCGCATCTCAAGTGCTACGTCGCCAACGAGAAGATACAGGAACCGCTGGGCTTCCCGGGCAAGCTCGCCGAGAACTGGCAGGAGACGCACGACCGCGTCATCGGCCGCATGGGCGAACTGCTCGACAAGTACCGCTCCCTCAAGGTGTTCATGGACGCCTGCGTCCATTGCGGCTCCTGCACCGACAAGTGCCACTACTTCATCGGCACCGGCGACCCGAAGAACATGCCGGTGGCGCGCCAGGAACTGATGCGCAGCGTCTATCGCCGCTACTTCACCCCGGCCGGCAAGATGTTCCCGTCGCTGGTCGGCGCGCGTGACCTGACGCCGGAAGTGCTCGACGAGTGGTACAACTACTACTGGCAGTGCTCGGAATGCCGGCGCTGCTCGGTGTTCTGCCCCTACGGCATCGACACCGCCGAAGTCACCATGGCCGGCCGCGAGCTGCTCAACTACGCCGGCTACGGCCAGAAGTACTCGAACGAGATCATCGGCAAGGTGCATCGCGTCGGCAACAACCTCGGCCTGCCCGGCCCCGCCCTGCGCGACACGCTTGACGGCCTCGAGGAGGACGTCAAGGAAGACACCGGCGTCGAGGTCAAGTACCCGCTCGACGAGAAGGGCGCCGAAGTCCTGCTGATCACGCCCTCGGCCGACTTCTTCGCCGAGCCGCACATCGACTCCACCATCGGCTACGGCAAGGTGTTCCACGCCGCCGGCATCTCCTGGACGTTCTCG
>DASVZD010000148.1:0-16421 GCA_036391815.1 Rhodocyclaceae bacterium | reverse complement strand
CGCCGAAACTAAGGACGGCCCGGTCATCTGGGAAGACCACTTCTACCCCGAGATCATCGACCCCCAGACCGGCGAGGTCCTGCCCGAGGGCAGCGAAGGCGAGCTGGTGTTCACCTCGCTGACCAAGGAAGCGCTGCCGGTGATCCGCTACCGCACGCGCGACCTGACGCGCCTGCTGCCGCCCACCTCGCGCTCGATGCGCCGCATGAGCAAGATCACCGGCCGCTCCGACGACATGCTGATCATCCGCGGCGTCAATGTCTTCCCGTCGCAGATCGAGGAGATGATCCTCAAGACGCCGAAGCTGTCGCCGCATTACCTGATCGAGGTGGCGCGCGACGGCCACCTCGACACCGTCGCCGTCAACGTCGAGATGAAGCCCGAGTTCGCCACCGCCACCGCCGCCGAGAAAGAATACGCGGCGCACGAGCTGGCCCACCACATCAAGTCCTACGTCGGCATTTCGACGCAGATCCGCGTGGTCGAGGTCGGCGGCATCGAACGCTCGGTGGGCAAGGCGAAGCGCGTCATCGACCGGCGGCCGAAAGACTAGCCAATAGGCCTGCAGCCCCGGTCCCGGCCCAAGGGTGGTGCCTGCGCGCCCGCCCCTGCGCCGGCAAGCGGCGGGGCAGGCACCGGCTTACAAGCCCGTGCTGACGAGCTCGCCGCGCGAGCTGGCAGCAGGCGGTTCGTAGCTGCGCATCAGGTCGTAGGGCTTTCGTTCTTCCGCCTCGGCCTTCCATCCCGCGTAACGTTCGTCGCGCAGTTTCTCAAGCGCGCCGCGACGCTCGGTGAATTGAGCCATGGCCTCCGCGGTGGGCGTTTGGATCTGCTTGTCTCCAAGCCCCATGCAAAACCACTTGAAGTCCCGCGTATTCGGATCGATCTTCTGTGCGGCCATGTATTGGTCGATATTCGCCAGCCGCTCCTTTCGGGTGCCTGCAATGGACGAACACGCATTCGCTTGCTGGTCCGAAATCGCGATCTCGTAGAAATAGGGAAAGCGAGCGAAACCTTGCCGAGACATGACGACATACGCCGCCGCATTCGCCTTGACGTCGACGTCGAGGAAGTCGACGTGTCCCGGCGGCATGGCGGAAACGACCGAAGAACGTCCCGTCAGCGCAAGCATGAGACGGCGCGGCCCGGCGGGGACGCTGGCTTCCAGCCAGTCAGCGCCGCCGTATTCGTTCCAGTCCAGCGTTCCCAGGTATTTCACTTGGTCGGTCACGTCGAACACCGATGCGGAGACCGGGTGGTTGATCTTCGCGCCGCCGATGGCGCCAAGAACGAGGAGAAACGTCGTAACGGGCTCATCCTTCGGCACCTGAAACCTCGTGATCCGGATAACGCCCTGGTCCGGTCCAGGCGCCCCCGCGAAGGCGCGTCTTTCGGCGGTATGGATTGGCACTGTCTGGCACGCCGATAGAAGAACAGCCGAAAACAGCAATATTACGGAACGTCTCATACCACCTCCCCGGGAAAAGCTTGCGTTTATATATGCCAGATGGATTCTACCTCTCAACCCCAGCAAAAGTTTCTCGCTCGCTGGCGAATCGCCCCGGACGCTCGTCTCCCCTGGGTTCGGCCTTGCCGGCTCCGCTCACGCGGCGAGGAAATGAGACAATAGCGCCCCCATGCGAGCGAATCCTTCCCCCCTCGATCCCATCGAGACCGCCAGCCGCGACGAGATTTCCGCGCTTCAGCTCGAGCGCCTGCGTGCCACGCTGGCGCATGCCTACGAGCGCGTGCCGCACTACCGCGAGAAGTTCGACAGCCTCGGGCTGGTGCCCGGCGACTTGAAGTCGCTGTCCGACCTTGCCAAGTTTCCCTTCACCACCAAGGACGACCTGCGCCGCACCTATCCGTTCGGCATGTTCGCCGTGCCGATGGACGACGTGGTGCGCATCCACGCCTCGTCGGGCACCACGGGCAAGCCGACGGTCGTCGGCTACACGCAGAAGGACATCGATACCTGGTCGGGCATCGTGGCACGCTCGATCCGCGCTGCCGGCGGCACGCGCAGCGACATCTTCCACGTCACGCACGGCTACGGCCTGTTCACCGGCGGCCTGGGCGTCCATTACGGCGCCGAGCGGCTCGGCATGGCGGTAGTGCCGATCTCCGGCGGCCAGACCGAGCGCCAGGTGCAGCTGATCCAGGACTTCAAGCCGACGATGATCATCGGCACGCCGTCCTACATGATGAACATCATCGACGAGTTCGAGCGCCAGGGCCTCGATCCGCGTCAGTCGAGCCTCAAGCGCGGCATGTTCGGCGCCGAACCGTGGGGCGAAGGCATGCGACGCGAACTGGAGGAGCGCCTGGGCATCGACGCGACCAACCTCTACGGCCTCTCCGAGGTCATGGGCCCGGGGGTCGCCGCGGAGTGCATCGAAACCAAGGACGGCCCGGTGGTCTGGGAAGACCACTTCTACCCCGAGATCATCGACCCGGCGACCGGGGAGGCGCTGCCCGACGGTTCGCCGGGCGAGTTGGTGTTCACCTCGCTGACCAAGGAGGCGCTGCCGGTCATCCGCTACCGCACCAAGGACCTGTCCGCCCTGCTGCCCCCGACGGCGCGCAGCTTCCGCCGCATGGGCCCGATCACCGGCCGCTCCGACGACATGCTGATCATCCGTGGCGTCAATGTCTTCCCGTCGCAGATCGAGGAGCTGATCCTGCGGACGCCGAAGCTCTCCTCGCACTACCAGCTGGAGGTGAGCCGGCGCGGCCACATGGACGACCTCGCCGTGCGCGTCGAGATGAAGCCCGAGCATGCCGGCTCGCCGGATGCCGTGCGCCAGGCGGCCGCCTGGGAACTCCAGCACCATATCAAGTCCTACATAGGCATCACGACCAAAGTCGAGGTCGTCGAACTGGGGGCCATCGAGCGCTCCGCCGGCAAGGCCAAGCGCGTGATCGACAAGCGCCCGAAGGATTAGCAATGAAACCGCACCATTGGCCCTGGACCTTCATCGCCTTCACCGTCATCGGCGTGCTCTGCCTGGTCGTCGGCATCGCCGCGCTGCTCGGCCTGCTGAAGGACGTGCATCCGCTGTTCCGGGACGAACTCGGCGGCTGGGCGCTGATCGTCTCCGCCATCGCCTCCTTCCTGACCGGCGCCTTCCCGCTGGTGCTGCGCCGTCTCGCGGAGCAGGAGGGGGCCTGATGGCCGCCGACCATTTCTCGGGCGGCGCCCCGGATTACGCGAAGTTCCGCCCCGGCTATCCCGCGGCGCTGTTCGACTGGATCGCCCGGCAGACCGCCGCGCACGACCTCGCCTGGGACTGCGGCTGCGGCAACGGCCAGGCCTCCGTGCCGCTGGCGGCGCGCTACGGGAACGTCGTCGGCACCGACCTCTCCGAGCGCCAGATCCGCGAGGCGGCGCCGCATCCGCGCATCGAGTACCGCGCGGCGCCCGCCGAGGCGAGCGGCCTCGCCGACGCCCGCTGCGACCTCGTCGCGGTGGCCCAGGCGCTGCACTGGTTCGATTTCGACCGCTTCTACGCGGAGGTGAAGCGCGTGCTCAAGCCGGGCGGCGTGCTGGCTGCCTGGACCTACCAGCTGCTGCGCGGCGAACCGGAGATCGACGAGGTCTTCACCGACTACTACCGGCGAGTGCTCGCTTCTTGGTGGCCGGCCGAGCGCAAATGGGTCGACGAAGGCTACCGGACGCTGCCGTTCCCGTTTGCCGAAATCGAGGCGCCTGCTTTCGAGATCCGGCTGCAATGGACGCTCGACGACCTGCTGGCCTACCTGCGCACCTGGACAGCGACCCGCTATCTCGCGCAGGCCGAGAACCGCGACCCGACCCTGCCGCTGGGCGAGGCGCTGCGCCCGCTGTGGGGCGAGGGCACGCGCGAGATCGTCTGGCCGATCGCGATGCGGGTCGGCAGGGTCTGAGCGTGGCCGCCGACGTTCCCTACGCCGGCCTGACGCCGGACCGCGTGCTCGACGCCATCGAGAGCGCCGGCCTCGCCTGCGACGGCCGCCTGCTGACCCTCAACAGCTTCGAGAACCGCGTCTACCAGGTCGGCCTGGACGACGGCAGCCAGGTGGTCGCCAAGTTCTATCGGCCCAATCGCTGGTCCGACGAAGCGATCCTCGAGGAGCACGGCTTCACCCAGGAGCTTGCCGCGCGCGAAATTCCCGCCGTGCCGCCGCTGGCGCTCGGCGGCCGCACCCTGCACGCCCACGAGGGCTTCCGCTTCGCGGTATTTCCCCGCCAGGGCGGCCGCGCCCCCGAGTTCGACCGGCCCGAGACGCTGGAATGGATGGGCCGCTTCCTCGGCCGCATCCATGCGGTGGGTGCCGTACGGCCCTTTGCGGTACGCCCGGCGCTCGACATCGAAAGCTTCGGCGAGGAGCCGCGCGACTTCCTGCTCGACGGCGGCTTCATCCCTTCGGAACTCGAGGCAGCCTGGGGCAGCGTGGTCGACCAGGCGCTCGACGGCGTGAGCCGCGCCTTCGACCGCGCGGGTGACGTCGCAAGGCTGCGCCTGCATGGCGATTGCCACCAGGGCAACGTGCTGTGGACCCCGGGGGGGCCCCACTTCGTCGACTTCGACGACAGCCGCATGGGTCCCGCCGCGCAGGACTTGTGGATGCTGCTGTCGGGCGACGAGCGGACCATGGGCGAGCAGCTCGGCAAGCTGCTGGCCGGGTACGAGCAGTTCCGCGAGTTCGACGACCGCGAGCTGAACCTGGTCGAAGCCCTGCGCACGCTGCGCCTGATCCACTACAGCGCCTGGATCGCGCGGCGCTGGCACGACCCGGCCTTCCCCGCCGCCTTTCCCTGGTTCGACACCCCGCGCTACTGGCAGGACCGCATCCTCGAGCTGCGCGAGCAGATCGCGCTGATGAACGAAGCGCCGCTGCGGCCGGTCTGACGGGCATGGAAACCGCGATTCTCGGCGGCGGCTGCTTCTGGTGCCTGGAGGCGGCGCTGCGGCAGCTCGAAGGCGTCGAAGCCGTCGTCTCCGGCTATTGCGGCGGGCACGTCGAATGGCCGACCTACGAGCAGGTCTGCGCCGGCGACACCGGCCACGCCGAAGTCGTGCAGCTGAAGTTCGACCCGGCGGTCATCGACTACCGGACGCTGCTGGAAGCCTTCTTCGCCATCCACGATCCGACCACCCGGGATCGCCAGGGGAACGACGTCGGGCCCCAGTACCGCTCGGTGATCTTCGCCTGCTCGCCGGAGCAGGAGCACGAGGCGCGCACGCTGATCGCGGAACTCGAGGCCGCGCGCACCTGGCCGCGGCCGGTCGTCACCGAGGTGCTGCCGGCGCCGCCGTTCTGGCCGGCCGAGGACTACCACCAGGATTACCTCGCCGAGCATCCGGCCCAGCCCTACTGCGTCGCCGTGGTGGCGCCGAAGGCGGCGAAGCTGCGCCAGAAGTTCGCCTCCCGCCTCAAGCAGTCCGGCTGAGCGCTGCGGCGGGCGGCGAAATCAGCCGATCGCCAGGGAAAGCTCGCCGACGCCCGCCACGCTTCCCGAGAGCCGGTCGCCGCGCTGCACGGCGCCCACCCCCGCCGGCGTCCCCGTGAATATGAGGTCGCCGGGGGCCAGCTCGAAGTACTCGGACAGGATGGCCACCACTTCCGGCACCGACCAGATCATGTCGGAGAGGTCGCCGCGCTGCCGCCTGGCGCCGTTCACCTCGAGCCGGATCGCCCCCCGGGCGGGATGGCCGACGGCAGCCACGGGATGGATCGGCCCGATGGGTGCCGATTGGTCGAACCCCTTGGCGACATCCCACGGCCGCCCCTGCTTCTTGAGCTCGGCCTGCAGGTCGCGCCGCGTCATGTCGAGCCCGACCGCGTAGCCGAAGATGTGCGACGGCGCATCGGCCGGCGAGATGTCGCGCCCTCCCCTGCCGATGGCGACCACCAGTTCGATCTCGTGGTGGAGATCGGCGGTCTTCGGCGGATAGGCCATGCGCCCCGTCGTGCCGGCCGGCACCGGCAGCACGGCGTCGGCCGGCTTCATGAAGAAGAACGGCGCCTCGCGGCCGGTCGCGCCCATCTCGCGGGCATGCTCGGCATAGTTGCGCGCGACGCAGTAGATCCGGCGCACCGGAAAACCGGCATTGCGGCCGGCGATCGGCAGCAGCGGCGGGGCGAGCGGAAATTCTTGCGGCATGGGATTCCTCAAACCGGATTATCGACTTCGACGTATTCGCATTCGAGGCCCGGCGTCTGCGCGAGGCGCTGCGCCAGCGCCATGATGCCGTAGCGCTCGGTGGCGTGGTGCCCGGCCGCGATGTACGCCATGCCGGTCTCGCGGGCAAGGTGCACCGTGCGCTCGGAGATTTCGCCGCTGACGTAGACGTCCGCGCCGGTCGCCAGCGCCTGTTCGAAATAGTCCTGCGCGCCTCCCGAGCACCAGGCGAGCCGCGCTACCGGGTGCGCGCAATCGCCGATCACCAGCGGCGCGCGCGACAGCACCGCCTGGAGCGCGGCGGCAATCGTCTCCACCGTCTCCGGCCCTGCCGGCGTGCCGATGAAGCCGATGTCCTGGTCGGCGAAACGGCCGGCGATGCTCCAGCCCAGCCGGCGGGCCAGTTGGGCGTTGTTGCCGAGTTCCGCGTGGGCGTCGAGCGGCAGATGGTAGGCGAACAGGCTGACGTCGTTCGCCAGCAGCGTCGCCAGGCGCTTCCTGCGATGCCCGACCACGGTGGGATCGTCGGATTTCCAGAACCAGCCGTGATGGACCACGATGGCATCGGCGCCGCGCGACACCGCCGCATCGAGCAGCGCCTGGCTCGCGGTGACGCCGCACACGATGCGGCGGACATCGGGCCGGCCTTCCACTTGCAGGCCGTTTGGGCAATAATCCCGAAACCGCGCCGCGTCCAGCAGCGTATCGAGGTAGGCGCGCAATTCGTCGCGGTGCATGATTCCTCCGAATGAACCCTGATCATAATGTAAGCGCGTCATGAAGCGTCTCTGGTTCATCTTCGCCCAGGCCGTCACCGTCAGCGTCGCCGCCCTGTTCGTCATACAGACCCTGAAGCCCGAGTGGCTGGACCGCCGCATGGTTTCGGCGGCGACCGGCGGCGTGGTGGCAATCCAGGAAGCCGCTCCCACCAGTGCCCCGCACGGCGGCGTTTCCTATGCGGACGCCGCCCGCCGGGCGGTTCCGGCGGTCGTGCACATCTTCACCAGCCAGGAAGTGAAGGCGCCGCATCCCTTCCTCAACGATCCGCTGTTCCGCCACTTCTTCGGCGATCGCTTCGGCGACCAGCCGCAACGCCAGTCCGGCCTCGGCAGCGGCGTGGTGGTCTCCGCGGATGGCTACATCCTGACCAACAACCACGTGGTGGAAGGGGCGGACGAGATCGAGGTGGCGAGCAACGACGGCCGCAAGTTCAAGGCGAAGGTCGTCGGCGCCGACCCCGAATCCGACCTGGCGGTGGTCAAGGTGCATCCGGACTCCAAGCTGCCGGTCATCACCTTCGCGCCGAGCGACAGCCTGCACGTCGGCGACGTCGTGCTGGCCATCGGCAACCCCTTCGGGGTCGGCCAGACCGTCACCTCGGGCATCGTCTCGGCGCTCGGGCGCAGCCATCTCGGCATCAACACCTTCGAGAACTTCATCCAGACCGACGCGGCGATCAATCCCGGCAACTCCGGCGGCGCCCTGGTCGACAACGACGGCGCGCTGGTCGGCATCAACACCGCCATCTACTCGCAGAGCGGCGGCTCGATGGGCATCGGCTTCGCCATCCCCGTCTCGCTGGCCAAGAACGTCATGGAGCAGATCATCAAGAGCGGCGCGGTGACGCGCGGCTGGATCGGCGTCGAGGTGCAGGAGATTTCCCCGGAACTCGCGGAGTCCTTCAGCCTGAAGGGCACCGAAGGCGCCATCATCGCCGGCGTGATGCGCGGCAGCCCCGCGGAGAAGGCCGGCATCGTGCCCGGCGACGTGCTGCTGTCGGTGGCCGACAAGCCGGTCAAGGACGCCCAGAGCATGCTCGAGCTCATCGCCGCACTGCCCCCCGGCCAGCCGGCCAAGTTCAGGATCCGGCGGGCCGGCAAGGACATGGAGTTGTCGGGCGTGATCGGCAAGCGGCCGAAACCGGCCTTCCGGCCGGACTGAGGAGCCGCCTCAATCCTTGGGCGGCTCCGGCGCCAGGTCCGCGGCCGCTTGCGCATCCTCGCGCTTCTCGACGAAGCGGGCGGCGAACAGGCCCAATTCGAACAGCAGGCACATCGGCACGGCAAGCATGACCTGCGACGTCACGTCGGGCGGCGTCACGACGGCGGCAACGACGAAGGCGCCGACGATGGCGTAAGGACGCGCATCCTTCAGCGTGGCGAGCTTGACGAGGCCGAACTTCACCAGCAGCACGACGATGATCGGCACCTCGAACGTGATGCCGAAGGCCAGGAACATGGTCATCACGAACGAAAGATACTGCTCGATGTCGGGCGCCGGCGTGATGCTGGCGGGGGCGACCTTGGCGATGAACTTGAACACCGTGCCGAAGACGAAGAAGTAGCAGAAGGCCATGCCGAGCAGGAACAGCGAGGTCGAGCCGACCACCAGCGGCAGCGCGAACTTCTTCTCGTGCGCATAGAGGCCGGGGGCGACGAAGGCCCACGCCTGGTAAAGCACAATCGGCAGCGCCAGGACGAAGGCGGCCATCAGCGTGACCTTGAGGGGCACCATGAACGGCGTGATGACGCCCGTGGCGATCATCTTCGCGCCCGGCGGCAGGGTCGCCATCAGCGGGTGGGCCAGCAGGTCGTAGACCTCGCCGGACCACGGCATCAGGCAGACGAAGACCAGCAGGATCGCCGCGATGGCCCGGATCATCCGGTCGCGGAGTTCGATCAGATGGCTGATGAAGGTCTCGGGAAGGTCGCTCATCAGGCTGCGGGCTTGTCCGTCGGTGCAGGAGCCGCGATGGCCACCGCCGCCGCCGCGGCAGCGGCATCAGGAGAGGCGCCGGGCGTACCGTCGGCAGCGGCGGGGGCCGCTGCCGCCTTCTGTTCGACGCCGGCGGCGATCGACTCGTTGAGTTCCGTTTCGACCGTCTTCAGCCGCGCCTCGACCGACTGCTCCATCTCCTTGACCTGGGCGACGACGTCGCTCTGCATCTTCTTGAGGTCATCGATCTGCATCTCGCGATTGATGTCCGCCTTGACGTCGTTCACGTAGCGCTGCAGGCGTCCGAGCAGGATGCCTGCTGCGCGCGCGACCTTTGGCAGCCGCTCCGGTCCGATGACGATCAGCGCCACCAAGCCGATTACGATCAGTTCGCCCGATGAAAACATGGAAGATGCGTGATTGCAGAAAAAAACGAGCGGGACCTACCCGCTCGTGTCCGGCCCCGCGAAGGAATTCGCGTCAGGCCTTTTCCTTCTTGGCTTCGCCTTCGATGGTGTGGCCGGCTGCATCCTGGCGGGGCAGCGACTCGACCGGCTTGTCCGCCTCGCCTTCGCGCATGCCCTGCTTGAAGCCCTTTACCGCACCGCCGAGATCCTCGCCGATATTGCGCAGCTTCTTGGTACCGAAGATCATCATCACGATGACCAGCACGATCAGCCAGTGCCAGATGCTGAAGCTTCCCATTTCCGTCTCCTAACGTCTCGTCAGCATGGGACCCAGTGGGTCCGGGCCGCCAAGGATATGTACGTGCAGATGATACACCTCCTGCCGGCCTATCCTTCCGGTGTTGACGATCAGACGGAAGCCTTCGTTCAGTCCCTGGCTGCGCGCGAGTTCGCCGGATTTCGCCATGATCTTGCCGAGCACCGCCTGGTGGCTCATGTCGGCCTCGTTGAGCGAGGCGACGTGCCGCTTCGGGATGATCATGAAGTGCACCGGGGCGTGCGGATTGATGTCGTGGAAGGCGAAGATGTCCTCGTCCTCGTAGACCTTCTTCGAGGGAATCTCGCCCCTGGCGATCTTGCAGAAGATGCAGTCGGTCATTTTGCGTTTCCCCGGCTCTTCTTCTCGTCGATGCCCGATATGCCTTCGCGGCGCCGGAACTCGACCATCACGTCGTCGACGCCGATGTCGAAGTGGGTCATCAGCACCAGGCTGTGGAACCAGAGGTCGCACACCTCGCGCACCAGGTGCAGCCGGTCGGCGTCCTTGGCCGCCATGATCACCTCGGCCGCCTCCTCGGCGACCTTCTTGCAGATCGCGTCGGTGCCCTTGGCGTACAGGCTCGCCACGTAGGACGAGTCCGGCGCGGCCCCCTTCCGCTGCTCCAGCGTCTGCTGGACGCGGTGGATGACTTCGAGGTCGATCATTTGTAGATTTCCTTCGGGTCCTTGAGCACCGGTTCGACGTCCTGCCACTTGCCCGCCTTGTGCAGGTTGAAGAAGCAGCTGCGCCGCCCGGTGTGGCAGGCGATGCCGCCCACCTGCTCGATCTTGAGCAGCACGACGTCCTTGTCGCAATCGGTGCGCATCTCCAGTACCTTCTGGAAATGCCCGGATTCCTCGCCCTTGTGCCACAGCTTGCGGCGCGAACGCGACCAGTACACGGCCTGGCCGGTTTCGGCGGTCTTCTCCAGCGCCTCGCGATTCATCCAGGCGAACATGAGCACTTCGCCGGTGGCCGCGTCCTGCGCGATCGCCGGCACCAGTCCCTGCTCGTCCCACTTGATTTCGTTGAGCCACTTGTTGGCCATCAGAGCCTCACTTCGATTCCGCGCTCGCGCATGAATTCCTTGGCCTGGCGCACAGTATATGCGCCGTAATGGAAGATGCTGGCCGCCAGGACGGCGTCGGCGCGCCCCTGGGTGACCCCGTCCGCCAAATGCTGCAGGGTGCCGACGCCGCCGCTGGCGATGACGGGGATGGGCACCGCGTCCGCCACGGCGCGCGTCAGCGCCAGGTCGAAGCCGTTCTTGGTGCCGTCGCGGTCCATGCTGGTGAGGAGGATTTCGCCCGCCCCCAGGTCCGCCACGCGTTTCGCCCATTCGATGGCGTCGAGGCCGACGTTCTTGCGTCCGCCGTGGGTGAACACTTCCCACTTGCCGGGGCTGGTCTGCTTGGCGTCGACGGCGACCACGATGCACTGCGAACCCACCTTGGCGGAGGCCTCGGCCACCAGGTCGGGATTGTTGACCGCGGCGGTGTTCATGCTCACCTTGTCGGCGCCGGCATTCAGCAGCCGGCGCACGTCCTCGATCTTGCGCACGCCGCCGCCCACGGTCAGCGGGATGAAGACCTGCTCGGCGCAGGCCTCCACGATGTTCAGGATGATGTCGCGCTCGTCGGAGCTGGCGGTGATGTCGAGGAAGGTGATCTCGTCCGCGCCCTGCTCATCGTAGCGGCGCGCGACTTCTACCGGATCGCCGGCGTCGCGCAGGGAGACGAAATTCACGCCCTTGACCACGCGGCCGGCGCTGACGTCGAGGCAGGGGATGATGCGCTTGGCGAGCATAGGCGGCGGCTCAGTGGCCGCTCAGCTTGTCCGCTTCGGCCTGGGCCTTCTGGAAGTCCAGCTTGCCCTCGTAGATCGCGCGGCCGGTGATGGCGCCCATGATGCCCTCGTCCTGCACTTCGCACAGCGACTTGATGTCCGTCAGGCTGGCGATGCCGCCGCTGGCGATGACGGGTATCTTGAGGGCCTGGGCCAGCTTGACCGTGGCGTCGATGTTCACGCCGGTCATCATGCCGTCGCGGCCGATGTCCGTGTAGATCACCGCCTCGACGCCGTAGTCCTCGAACTTCCTGGCCAGATCGATGACGTCGTGGCCCGTCATCTTCGACCAGCCGTCGACGGCCACCTTGCCGTCCTTGGCGTCGAGGCCGACGATGATGTGGCCGGGGAAGGCGCCGCAGGCGTCATGCAGGAAGCCGGGGTTCTTGACCGCCGCCGTGCCGATGATCACGTAGCTGATGCCGTCGTCGAGACAGCGCTCGATGGTGTCGAGATCCCGGATGCCGCCGCCGAGCTGGACGGGAATCTCGGCGCCCACTTCCTTGAGGATCGCCTTGATGGCCGGCTCGTTCTTCGGCTTGCCGGCAAAGGCGCCGTTGAGGTCGACCAAGTGCAGGCGCTTGGCGCCCTGGTCGATCCAGTGGCGCGCCATGGCAGCCGGATCTTCGGAGAACACGGTCGCATCGTCCATGGCGCCTTGCTTGAGGCGCACGCAATGGCCGTCCTTGAGGTCGATTGCGGGGATCAGCAGCATGATGAGGTCGGGAGAGAGTCAGCCGTGGGCCGGGAGAGTTTGCGTCAGGAAGGTTGCCATTCCATGAAGTTCGCCAGCAGGCGCAGGCCTGCCTGGGCGCTTTTTTCCGGATGGAACTGGGTGGCGAAGATGTTAGCGCGCGCTACCGCGCTGGTAAAGCTCATGCCATAGCTGGTGGAGCCGGCGATGGCCTCGGGCGACGCCGGCTCGACGTAGTAGCTATGGACGAAGTAGAAGCGCGCGCCATCCTCGATGCCGCTCCACAGGTGGTGCGATTCGGCCTGCGACACCTGGTTCCAGCCCATGTGCGGGACCTTCAGTCCCTGCGCGTCCATGACTTCGCGCGGAAAGCGGCGCACGCGGCCGGGCAGGATGCCGAGACCCGGGACGCCGCCTTCCTCGCTGTGCTCGAACAGCATCTGCAAGCCGATGCAGATGCCGAGGAACGGCTTCCTGGCGGCCGCTTCGATCACGGCCCGGTCCAGGCCGCGCGCCTTCAGTTCGCGCATGCAATCTGGCATGGCCCCCTGGCCGGGCACGACGACGCGGTCGGCGGCAGCCACGGCCGCCGCATCCGCGGTGACCAGAACCCTTGCCGATGGCGCAACATGCTCGATGGCTTTCGCCACGGAACGCAGGTTGCCCATGCCGTAGTCGACGACAGCGACGGTGGTCATTGGAAGGACTTAGAGCGATCCCTTGGTCGACGGCACGCCGCTGGCCCGGGGGTCGGGTTCGACCGCCATGCGCAGGGCGCGTGCAAAAGCCTTGAAGACTGTCTCGGCCTGATGGTGGCTGTTGTCGCCGCGCAAGCCGTCGATGTGCAGCGTGACGGCGGCGTGGTTCACCAGGCCCTGGAAGAATTCGCGGACGAGGTCCACGTCGAACTCGCCGATCATGGAGCGCGTGAACGGCACTTCGAACACCAGGCCGGGACGGCCGGAAAGGTCGACGACGACACGCGACAGCGCCTCGTCGAGCGGCACGTACGCGTGGCCGTAGCGGCGCAGCCCCTTCTTGTCCCCGATCGCCTGACCGATCGCCTGGCCGAGCGTGATGCCGATGTCCTCGACCGTGTGATGCGCATCGATGTGAAGGTCGCCCTTCGCCTCGATCTCGAGATCGATCAGCCCATGGCGGGCGATCTGGTCGAGCATGTGGTCGAGGAAGCCGACGCCCGTCGCCAGCCTGGACTTGCCGGTGCCATCGAGATCGACTCGAACGCTCACTTGCGTCTCCAGCGTGTTGCGTTGAACGAAGGCGGTGCGCATCGTCTTGATACGGCAGGTTGATGGAAGGGGCATGATACCATCTCGCGCCAGGCCGTCATTACCGGTTTCCCTTATGAGTCCATACTGGAGCGAGGTCGTTCGCGGCCTCACGCCCTACGTCCCGGGCGAGCAGCCGAAGCTCGCCAACCTCGTCAAGCTCAACACCAACGAGAATCCCTATGGCCCGTCGAAGCGGGCGCTGGCCGCGATGGCGCGCGAAGTGGGGGACAACCTGCGCCTCTACCCCGATCCCAATGCCGATCGCCTGAAGGAGGCGGTCGCCGCCCGCTGCGGCGTGACGCCGCAGCAAGTGTTCGTCGGCAACGGTTCGGACGAAGTGCTCGCCCACGTCTTCCTGGCGCTGCTCAAGCACGAATTGCCGGTGCTCTTTCCCGACATCAGCTACAGCTTCTACCCGGTCTATTGCGGTCTTTACGGCATCGCCTTCGCGACCGTGCCGCTCGACGACAGCTTCGCCATCCGGACCTCCGACTATGCGCGCCCGAACGGCGGGATCATCTTCCCGAACCCGAACGCGCCGACGGGACGCGCGCTGCCGCTCGCGGACGTCGAGGATCTGCTGCGCAAGAACGCCGGCTCGGTGGTGGTCATCGATGAAGCCTATGTGGACTTCGGCGCGGAGAGCGCCGTCGCGCTCGTCGGGCGCCATCCGAACCTGCTGGTCGTGCAGACCTTGTCCAAGTCGCGCTCCCTGGCCGGCCTGCGCGTCGGCTTCGCCATCGGGCATGCCGACCTGATCGAGGCGCTCGAACGCGTCAAGAACAGCTTCAACTCCTATCCGCTCGACCGCATCGCCATCGCCGGCGCCGTCGCGGCCCTCGAGGACAGCGAGCACTTCGAAACCACCCGCCGGGCGATCATGGCGAGCCGCGAGAGGCTGGTCGCGGGACTTGCCGCGCTGGGCTTCGATGTGCTGCCGTCGCTGGCCAACTTCGTGTTCGCGCGGCACCCGCGGCGCGACGCCGGCGAACTGGCCAAGGCGCTGCGCGAGCGCAGCATCATCGTCCGCCACTTCCGTCAGCCGCGCATCGACCAGCATCTGCGGATCACGGTGGGGACCGACGCGCAATGCGAAACCCTGCTTTCCGCACTTGGAGCGATCCTCGGCTGAGGCTTCGGATCGGCAGGTCGATCAGCCGAGGACCTTCTGGTAGGCCGCGAGGCTATTGGCCGTCGCGTAATTCAAGGTCGTCTTCTGCTGCTCCAGTTGCGATTGCGTGCTTGCTGTCGTCTGCTGGAGCGTCTGCTGTCGTGAAGTAAGCGTCTGCGCTTGGGTTGTCAGTTTGCCGACGCTGATACCGACGTTGCCCGTGCTCGCCAACTCGCGGCTGGTGGCAGCATTGACCTGCTGCCCGAGATTCGCCAGGGCGCCCTTCGCCTGACCTGGATTCGATTGCAGCGCCGCCTGCAACGCCTTGGTATCCAGGCTCATGGTGCCGTTCTTGTTCATCGTGATGCCGATTTGCTTGAGGCTGGCCGGGCTGGTGTTTCCTGTGATGGATCGGGCCAGGTCCGTACCGGCCGCCCGGGCGCGGGAATCCGTTGCCAATGCGCCAACCTGCTTGGCTGAAGTGCCGGTCGCCGACGAAACAGACTGGGTCGCCTGGTTGTAGGCGCTCACAAAGGCCTGCGCGGCCTTTTCGATGTCGGCATTGGTCGCGGTCTTGCTGGTCGCCGCTGCCGTCAGCCCCGTGGCGGCCGTCTGTGCACCGCCGAACGCGCTCTTGATCTGGCCGTAGGCCGACAGCTTCACGTTGGTGGATTGAAGTTCCCGGCCGAGACGGTCATTCGCCGCCGTCGCCAGGTTGGCCGACGCGCCGCCCGGCTTCGATGCCGCCTGGGACTGGCTGAGTTGCGCGATCTGAAGCCCGGTCTTTACGAGAGTCGAGATGTCCATGGCGAAGCCTCCCCGCTACATTCCCACGATAGCACAGGCGAATCCCCGCGAGGCCCCGTCGGGGCCCGCGACGCCGTCAGTCCTTGAGGCGCAGTTCCGCGGCGCGCGCGTGCGCCGCCAGGCCCTCGCCATGGGCGAGTGTCGAAGCGATCCGGCCAAGCGGCTGGGCGCCGCGCTCGGACACCTCGATCAGGCTGCTGCGTTTCTGGAAGTCGTAGACCCCCAGCGGTGACGAAAAGCGCGCGCTGCGCGAGGTCGGCAGCACGTGGTTGGGTCCCGCGCAGTAGTCGCCGAGGGATTCCGAGGCGTAATGACCGATGAAGATCGCGCCGGCATGGCGGATCTTGTCGACCAGGGCGCGTGGCTCTGCCACGGCGAGTTCCAGGTGCTCGGGGGCGATGCGGTTGGCGATCACGCAGGCCTCGTCGAGGCTGGATACCTGGATCATGGCGCCGCGACCCGAAAGGGAGGCCGTGATGGTGTCCTTGCGCGGCATGTCAGGCAGCAGCTTGTCGATGCTCTGCGCCACGCGCTCGATGAATCCGGCGTCGGGACAGAGCAGGATCGATTGCGCCAGTTCGTCGTGCTCGGCCTGGGCGAACAGGTCCATGGCAACCCAGTCGGGATTCGCCGACGCGTCGGCGATCACCAGCACTTCCGACGGCCCTGCCACCATGTCGATGCCGACTGCGCCGAAGACGCGGCGCTTGGCGCTGGCGACGTAGGCATTGCCGGGACCGACGATCTTGTCGACCTGCGGAATGGTCTGCGTGCCGTAGGCCAGCGCCGCCACCGCCTGCGCGCCGCCGATGGTGAACACGCGATCGACGCCGGCGAGATGCGCGGCGGCGAGCACCAGCGCGTTCCTCTCGCCGCGCGGCGTCGGCACCACCATGATCAGTTCCTTGACGCCCGCCACCTTGGCCGGCAAGGCGTTCATCAGTACGGAACTCGGATAGGCCGCCTTGCCGCCGGGCACGTAGAGTCCGACGCGATCGAGCGGCGTCACCTTCTGCCCGAGGCGCGTGCCGTCGGCTTCGGTGTATTCCCACGACTCGGCCTTCT
>DASVZD010000147.1:0-5741 GCA_036391815.1 Rhodocyclaceae bacterium | reverse complement strand
CCCGCCCACGGCCGAGCCGATGGCGGCCCCGGAACCCGCGCCGAGCGCGGCGCCGATCACGGCGCTGCCGTCGATGTCGCCGGCTTGCGCCGCGGCGGCCGAACCGGCCAGCAGCAGGGCCAGGAAGATTTGTCTGTTCATGGTGGCTCCCTTGATCAAGTGGATGGATGCGTCATTTGCGCGGCTCATGCGCCGCGCGGGCCCATGACGGAAAGGCCGATGAGCGCCTGTTCGCACAGGTGCCGGAAGGAATCGAAGTCGCGCTCGTCGAGGACGCGGCCGCTGTTGGCCCGGTCCGCGTAGAAGAGGCCGCGCGGACGCCCGCCGATGTGGAGCGGGAAGGCGAAGAACTCGGCGTCGCCGAGGGACTGGGCGAGTTCGGAGGACTGGCACTGCCGCCAGCGCGACGAGCCGCGGCTGACCCAGGCCGGATTGCCGTCGCCGAGGATCTGGACGATGGGATTCTGCTCGCCTTCCTGCAGCCAGAAGTTGAAGCGGCTGCTGAGCTTGCCGCCGTCGATGCCCAGCACGTACTTGGCCTTGAGCAGGGCGCTGTCGGGCGTGACCAGCGCGAGGACGGCGCGGTCCATGGCGATGCCGCGGAAGATGCCTTCCAGGATCATGCCGAGCAGGGCGTTCACGTCCACCCGTTCGCTCAGCATGGCGGAGATCTCCCTCAGTATCCTGAGCTGGAAGTCGGGATCGACGGCACGCTCTGCCGTCGTTTCAGCCCGCTGCGCGGCGGCGGGCGCCGCATCGGACGGCAGAGGGATCTGCCGCGCTGCGGCTTCGGCGCCGAAGTCGGCGGCGGCCCGCACGGCCTGGCGCGCGTTGTCGTGCACCAGTTGCGCGGTTTCCGCTTCGGAGGCGCCGGTGAGTTCGGCGGCGCGGGAAATCAGCTTGCGCATCTCCGGCGCGTCCCAGCCGTCGTCGCGGGCCGCCGCGGCGATGGCGGAGGCGACCTCCATGAGCTTGACGCGCCGTTCGTCGCCATGGCGGCCGTCGAGCGCGTGGCCGAGCAGTTCCGAAAGATGCCATTCGCGGTTCAGCGCGGCGGTGAGGTCCTTCAGCGCAAAGCCGAGGATTTCCCGTTCCGCCTTGTTGGGATGGGAGACGCGGGCGAGCGCCGCATCGAGCGATTCCTCGTATCCGTTGGGGAAGCACCAGAATGCCATGGCGCCGAGCCGCTGCAGCAGCGTGGCGATGAAGACCTCCTCGGCGCCGGGATCGCGGCGCTGCGCCGCGAACGAACGCGCCTGGATGGCGGCGTGGAAGGCCTGGGCCATCTCGGTCACCACGCGCTCATGCCGGGCGCCGCGCAGGACGGTGTCGAGCATGGCGACCGAGAGGGCGATGGCGCGGATGGTCTCGAAGCCGAGGATGACGATGGCGCGGGTGACCGTGGTGATGCGCTTGGTGCCCGGGTTGTAATAGACGCTGTTCGCCATGCGCAGCACGCGCGCCGTCATGGCGCTGTCCATCAGGATCACCCGGGCCAGGTCGCCTGGCGAAGTGGCCGTGTTGGTCGCCAGTCCGGCGACCCGCTGCGACGTGTGCGCGAACACGGGCATTTCCTCATCGCTGATGAGGCGGACCCATTGATCCAGGTTTCGTGGCCGAGCCGTCGCGACTTCCCGGTCTATTCTGCCCATTGGCTTCCTCCGTTGCCCTGCGGGCTCGGCAAAGGGGAACCGGGAGAAAGGCGGCCGACATGCGGCTGCGGCCGCTCCGGCCGGCTGCGCAAGGCGGCCGGCCGCAGGAGCGGTGTTCGATCTGGCCTGGCGGTTCCGCTGTCATGGGGCGCTGGCGCCCTTTAGACCGGTGACTTTGCGTCCCCACCTTTCGATGGGTTTGCCCTGTTTCAGGTGATTCGTAGCTGACGGCCCGGATTAGAACCGGAATCGCCTGCGTCGGGATATACCGGTAAACCGGTAATGGACCAGCCGCGGCCCGCCGCTGGCGGCCCACTCGGCGATCCCCTACTTGCATGCGGCGCGGATGGACTAGAATCTCCCCGACTCCCTGCACCGACCAGCGGGATTCCTGCCGCCCCTCGACCCCCGGGCTTTCCATTGCCACGCCGGCGCGCGTTTCGCGCGCCGCACCCAGAGGGATGAGAGCATGTTCTTGAAGAAGCCCGGCAAGGCGCACAGCCGCCTCGGCAGCCTGATCGGCGCCGGCACGCGGATCGTCGGCGACGTCATCTTCGAAGGCGGCCTGCGCCTCGACGGCGAGATCCAGGGCAACGTCAGCGCACCGAACGATCCCGACGCCACGCTGGTGCTGGGCGCGCAAGGACGCATCGACGGCAGGGTGACGGTACCGCATGTCCTGGTCAACGGCACGGTCAACGGACCGATCATCGCGACCGAGTTCGCCGAACTCCAGCCGCATGCGCGGGTGGCCGGCAACATCTACTACAAGGGCATTTCCATGCAGCCCGGCGCGGTGGTCGACGGGCACATGGTCCACTGCGTCAGCAACAAGAACTCGGGCGAGCTCGAACTCGTCTACGACGATGCCGGCGACTCGCCGGACCGCATCGCCAGTTCCGCCTGAAAGCTAGTCGGCGTAGGCCAGCGTCGTCAGCAGCGCCAGCGCCGCGCGGCGCGCGTCGAGACGGGTGTGCTGGACGACGACCGGCTCGTCCGACTCGATCAGGCTCGAGTAGGGCGTGTTGACCGGGATGGCCGCCGGATCGGACAGGTCGTTGAAGCGCAGGTGCACGGTGCGCCGCGCGGGCACCGTCAGCCGGTAGGGCCCGACCGGATCGCGGTCGGTGAAGAAGACGCGGATCTCGACGTGGGCGTCGCGATCGCCGGCATTCAGGATGCACGCCGCCTCATGGCTGCGCAGTTCATAGCTGTCGCTCGGATCGAACGGCGGCAGATAGCCCTCCGCGATCGCCCAGCGCCGTTTCCCGATGGTGTGCATGTTCAGCCTCCTTCCATCGCCATGCGCAGCACCTGGGACAGGTGCAGCGGCCGGCGCCCGGTGGTCTGCACGATCTGCTCGCGGCAGCTGTAGCCGTCGGCGATGATCAGCGTGTCGGCATCCGCCGCGCGCACCTCGGGCAGCAGCACGCGCTCGCCGCAGCGCATCGACACCTCGTATTTCGATTCCTCGAAGCCGAACGATCCCGCCATGCCGCAGCAGCCGGAGTCGAGCATCCGGTAGTCGAGGCCGATGCGCCCGAGCATCGTCTCCTCGGCCTGCGTCTTGAGCACCGACTTGTGGTGGCAATGCGCGTGCACGATGGCGCGCCGGTGCAGGCGGCCGAACGATGCCGACGGCGCCTGGCGGTCGAGGAACTCGCTCAGCAGGAACACCTGCTCGGAGAGCCGCTTGGCCTGCTCGTTGCCGTGCAGGAGCTGCGGCATCTCCTCGCGGAACACGCTGGCGCAGGCCGGCTCCAGCACGACGATCGGGATGCCGGCGCGGATGTCCTGGTCCAGCACCTCGAGGATGCGCATCAGGTAGCGCCGCGCCCGGTCGAGCATGCCGACCTCGTAGAGCGGCCGCCCGCAGCACAGGTGCACGCGCGGGATCATCGGCTCGAAGCCGGCGTCTTCCAGCACCTCGGCGGCGGCCAGCGCGACCTCGGGCGTGAAGTAGTTGTTGAAGGTGTCCGGCCACAGCAGCACGGGCTCGCCGGTGTTCCCGCGCGCGCGGCGGCGGAACTGCCGCACGAAGGTCTGCGCCGGGAAAGCCGGGATGCGGCGCTGCGGCGCGATGCCCAAGGCCGATTTCGCCAGGCCGGCGAAGGGCTCGCGCTGCGAGAAGAAGTTGGCGAACCCCGGCGCGTGCGAGGCGAGCCGCGCCCAGCGGTCGATCAGGCCGAAGGCGTAGGCGGCCGGCGGACGCGCGGCGTGCGCGTAGTAATGGGCGAAGAACTCGGCCTTGTACATCGCCATGTCGACATGTACCGGGCATTCTCCCTTGCAGCCCTTGCAGGACAGGCAGAGGTCGAGCGCTTCCTTGACGGCCGGCTCCTGCCAGCCGCCGGTGAGCGTCTCGCCGCGCAGCATCTCGAACAGCAGGTGGGCGCGGCCGCGCGTCGAATGCATCTCCTCGCCGGTCGCCTTGTAGCTCGGGCACATGGTGCCGTCGCGCTTGCGGCACTCGCCGACGCCGACGCAGCGCAGCACGGTCCTGGCGAAGTCGCCGTTGTCCGCCGTGTAGGCGAAATGGGTGCCGACCACCGCGGGCGAATAGGACGTCCCAAGCCGCAGGTTCTCGTCGGGGCGGTAGGCATTGACGACCTTGCCCGGGTTCATCCTGTTGTCCGGGTCCCAGATCGCCTTGAACTCGCGGAAGGCCGCCATCACCTCGTCGCCGAACATGATCGGCAGCAGCTCGGCCTTCGACTGGCCGTCGCCGTGCTCGCCCGAGATCGAGCCGCCGAGGCTGGTCACCAGCTTGGCGGCATCGTGGAGGAAGCGGCGGAAGGTCTCGATGCCGGCGGCAGTCTCGAGATCGAAGTCGATGCGCGTGTGCACGCAGCCCTGGCCGAAATGGCCGTAGAGGTCGCAGGCGTAGCCGTAGTCGTCGAACAGCTTGCGCAGCGCGCGCAGGTACTTGCCGAGGTTCTCCGGCGCCACCGACGAGTCCTCCCAGCCCTCCCAGGTGATCGGCCGGTCGGGCACGTGCGCCGTGGCCCCGAGCCCCGATTCGCGCACGCGCCACACCAGCGCCTCCTGCGCGGGATCGTCGTATAGCTTCATGCTCGGCGGATGGTCGACCTTCGCCAGCCGGTCCATCAGCCTGCGCGCCCCGGCATCCGCTTCCTGCTTGTCGCGTCCGCCGAACTCCACCATCAGCCAGCCGCCGCCTTCGGGCAGCAGCCTGACGTCCTCCGGGTGGATGCGCGCCGCCTTCATGTCGGACACCAGGCGGTCGTCGAGGCCCTCGAGGGCGATCGGTCCCGCCTGCATGATTTCCGGCACATGGTCGCCGGCTTCATAGACGCTCGGGTAGCCGAGCACCAGCAGCGAGCGCGCCGGCGGCCAGTCGACCAGGCGCAGCTTGGCTTCGAGGATCACCACGCAGGTGGCTTCGGAACCCACCAGGGCCTGCGCCAGGTTGAAGCCGTTCTCCGGCAGCAGGGCCGGAAGGTTGTAGCCGGAGACGCGGCGCGGGATGTCGGGAAAGCGGCGGCGGATCGCGTCGCCGTACTTGTCGGCCAGCGCGCGCAGGCGCAGGTGGATGTCGGCGCGCCGGCCGCCCTGCTGCACGACGGTGTCGAACACGTCGTTGCTGGGCATGCTGCCGACCGTCATGCGCAATCCGTCGTAGGTCAGCACCTCGAGTTCGATCACGTTGGCGACGGTTTCGCCGCCGAGCACGGAATGCGGGCCGCAAGACTTGTTGCCGATCATGCCGCCCAGGGTGTTGGGGCTATGCGTGGCAGGGTCCGGCGCGAAGGTGAGGCCATAGCGGTTGGCGGCGTCGCGCAGGTCGTCGAGCACCAGGCCCGGCTGCACGCGCGCGGTCTTCGCCGCGGCGTCGATGGCGACGATGGCGTTGAGATGCTTGGTGAAGTCGATCACCACGGCGACGTTGCAGCATTGGCCGCACAGTCTGGTGCCGCCCCCGCGCGACAGCAGCGGCGCGCCGTGCTTGCGGCAGACGGTTACGGTGCGGACCACATCGTCGGTTGTGCGCGGGATGACGACGCCGATCGGCACCTGGCGATAGTTCGATGCGTCGGTGGCGTAGAGGGCGCGGCTGCCGGCATCGAA
>DASVZD010000146.1:0-2449 GCA_036391815.1 Rhodocyclaceae bacterium | reverse complement strand
CGGCCGGCGCTGCGGCAGGCGGCGTTTGCGCCGCGGACGGCGCCGGCGCAGCCTTCAGCCTGCGCTGCTCGTCGGCGTTGATCTTCGAGAGATCGGGGTTGGTGCGCGCGAACGCCTCGATCTCCTGCAGCAGCCTCGCCTCTTTCTCTTTCCAGTCGTTGCCCATCGCGCTATCGCCGATCACCGCCGAGCGGGGAATCATACTTCGGCGGCTGCCACGGCGCCACGCGGAACAGCAGCAGCAGGCCGGGGACGGCGAGGACGAAGCAGAGCATGAAGAACGAAGTCCAGCCGAGCGCGTCGACCAGCCAGCCCGCCGAGGCGTTGATGAAGGTGCGCGGCACCGCCATCAGGCTGGTGAACAGCGCGATCTGGGTCGCCGTGTAGGCCGGATGGCTGGCACGCGCGATGAAGGCGACGAAGGCCGCCGTGCCGAGGCCGACGCCCAGGGCTTCCAGGCCGATTACCGCCGCCAGCTGAAGACGTTCCGGCGTGGCGACCGCATCGTGGTGGCCTTGGGCCGCCAGCCAGGCGAAGCCGAGGATCGCCGCCGCCTGGACCAGGCCGAAGACCCACAGCGCGCGGTTGATGCCCAGCTTCACCATCCACAGCCCGCCGAGCAGGCCGCCGATCACCGACGGCCACAGGCCGGCGTTCTTCGCCACCAGCCCGATGTCGGTCTTCGAGAAGCCCATGTCGAGATAGAACGGCGTCGCCAGCGAGGTGCACAACGAGTCGCCGAGCTTGTAGAAGAAGATGAAGGCGAGCGTCAGCAGGGCGCCCCGCCAGCCCTGGCGGGTGACGAACTCGTGGAAAGGCTCGACCACCGCCTCGCGCAGCGTTCGCGGCGGCGTCGCGCGATGCGGCTCCGAAACCACCAGCGCCAGCGCGACGCCGGGCAGCATGAACGCCGCGGTGATCCAGAACACCATGTCCCACGGCAGGCGGTCGGCGAGGAACAGCGACAGCGCGCCCGGCACCAGCCCGGCGACCTTGTAGGCATTGACGTGGATGGCATTGCCCAGGCCCAGTTCCTCGTCGCTCAGCAGTTCGCGCCGATAGGCGTCGAGCACGATGTCCAGCGTCGCCGACAGGAAGGCCAGCGCGACGCACAGCGCGGCCACCGTGCCGATCTCGTCGCGCGGCGATCGCTCGCCGAGCAGGCCGATGGCGAACAGCACGCCCAGCGCGGTGAGCAGCATCCAGCCGCGGCGGCGGCCGAACGCCGGCAGCGCATAGCGGTCGAGCAGCGGCGCCCAGACGAACTTCCAGGTGTAGGGAATCTGGATCAGCGCGAAGGCGCCGATCACCTTGAGGTCGAGCCCCTCGGTCTTCAGCCACGCCGGCAGCAGGTTGAAGATCAGGAACAGCGGCAGGCCCGAGGTGAAGCCGGTGACGATGCAGATCGCCATGCGGCGCGTCAGCAGCACGGCAAGCCAACGGGGCATCGCCACGCCCAGACCTACCGCTTTATCCGGAACACTGCGAGGCTGCCGAGGAAGTTCTCTTCTTCGACGACACGCTTGCCCGCTTCGTCGAGCACCATGCGGTCGCGCACGACGATGCCCATCTGCTCGCACAGCGCATCGAAGTCGGCGATGGTGAAGAAGCGCACGTTCGGCGTGTTGAACCACTGGTAGGGCAGGTCCTCCGAGACCGGCATGCGGCCGGCCATCACCGCCATGCGGTTCTTCCAGTAGGCGAAGTTGGGGAAGGACACCACCGCCTCGCGGCCGACGCGCAGCATCTCCTCGAGGATGCCCACCGTGTGGCGCACCGTCTGCAGCGTGCGCGACAGCACGACGTGGTCGAAGGCGCAGTCCTCGAAGCCGGCCAGCCCGCCCTCTAGGTTGCCCTGGATCACGTTGACGCCGTTGGCGACGGCCGCCAGCACGTTCTCGGGGTCGAGCTCGACGCCCCAGCAGCGCGCGCCGCGCTCGCGCTCGAGCAGCTTCAGCAGCGCGCCGTCGCCGCAGCCGAGGTCGAGCACGCTCTCGCCGGGCTGCACCCAGCCGGCGATGGCCTCGAAGTCGGGACGGCCGAGCGTGTTGGTCATGTCGGGACGTTGCGCAGGTAGGCGGCGACCACGCCGTGGTACTGCGCGTTCTCCATCAGGAAGGAGTCGTGGCCGTGCTGGCTCTCGATCTCCGCGTAGGCGACGTTCTGGCGGTTCTTCACCAGGGCGTTGACGATCTCGCGCGAGCGCTCCGGCGAGAAGCGCCAGTCGGTGGTGAACGAGACGACCAGGAACTTCGCGCGCGCCTTCGCCAGCGCGTCGGCCAGATCGCCGCCGCTGGCGCCGGCGGGATCGTAGTAGTCGAGCGCCTTGGTCATGCGCAGGTAGGTATCGGCGTCGAACCAGCCGGCGAACTTGTCGCCCTGGTAGCGCAGGTAGGACTCGACCTCGAACTCGACGTCGAAGCCGTACTTGTATTCGCCGTGGCGCAGG
>DASVZD010000145.1:0-3337 GCA_036391815.1 Rhodocyclaceae bacterium | reverse complement strand
GCGCGGCGGGAGCGTCCGCCGCCGCGGTGTCGGCAGGAACCGGCTGCACCGCCGGCGCTTCCTGCGCCGGTTCGGCGTGGCGGACCCGCCGCGGATGGGGCTTGGGCTTCGGCGGCAGCGGCACCGGCTTCGGCGCGGGCGGCGGCGGCGCCAGTTCGGCCTCCAGCGGGGGTTCGGCGCCGTTGTCGCCCGGCAGGGTCCACCCCGGCATGATGATGGCCGCGGCGTGCAGCACCACCGAGACGGCCAGGGCGACGGCGAAAGGCATCGAGGGAAGCTAGGCCTGCGGCACCCGCAGGACTTCCTCGCTGTCCCTCGATCCCGCCAGCCGGACATGGCCGTCGACGATGCCGATGCGTCCCTCGAGGAACCAGCGCGCCGCCAGCGGATAGACGACATGCTCCTGGGCCAGCACGCGCGCCGCCAGCGCCGCCTCGGTATCGCCGGGCAGCACGGGCACGGCGGCCTGGATGACGATCGGGCCGCAGTCGAGCGCGGGCGTCACGAAGTGCACCGTGCAGCCGTGGATCTTGACGTCCGCCGCCAGCGCCGAGGCGTGCGTGCGCAAGCCCGGAAAGGCGGGCAGCAGCGAAGGATGGATGTTGAGCAGGCGCCCGTCGAAGCGCGTCACGAAATCCTGCCCGAGCACGCGCATGAAGCCGGCCAGCAGGACGAGGTCCGGCCGGTGGCGTTCGATCTCGGCGGCCAGCGCCTCGTCGAAGGCGTCGCGGCTCGCATACGCCTTGTGGTCGACGACCGTCGTCGGCACCCCGCGCGCCTCGGCCCAGGCCAGCCCGGCCGCATCCGGGCGGTTGGAAATCACCGCCGCGCAACGGCCCGGGAGCCGGGCCTCGATCAGCGCCTGCATGTTGCTGCCGCGCCCGGAGATCAGGATGACGTAGGACTTGCTCATTTCAGCCCCGCGACCGGCAGGAACACGAAGGAGGCGACGCTCTGGATGGCCTTGGCGATGCCGCGGTGCGTGCGGTCCGCCACCAGCGCCGCCAGGATGTCGAGGTTGCCGATCATCTTGCCGAACTCGCGCTCGAAGGAGAGGTTGTAGTCGGGCGTGATCTCGTTCGACAGCAGCAGCGGGCCGCCGCCGGCGCCGCGCGCCTGGCCGAGCTTCCACGCCGCGATCTCGAGGTTGCGGGCGCTGTTGTACAGCTTCTGGGGATCGAGGTCGTCAATCACGAAGAACTCCGTCTTGTCTTCAAACGCGGCATTGAGCATGCCGCCCAGCCCGCCGACGAAGGCGGCGACCCGGTCGCCCGCATAGTCGTCGCGCAGGCCCAGCAGCACGAGTTCGGTGCCCGACTTGCCGCCGAATTCCGGCAGGCGCCAGTCGTAGCGCGGCTCGAACAGCCGGCCCACCGCCGCATCCAGGCTGGCCGCCGATTTCCGCCACTCGCGCGGGTTGCGCCGGTAGAGCTTCTCGGCGAGGAGGCGCAGGCTGGCGAAGACTTCGCGGCGGTGGATGTCGGCGACGCGGTCAAGATCCGTCTTCGCGAGCTGTGCCGGATCGAAACCGCTGGTGGCTTTCGGCCCCGAACCGGACGCCGCGGCGCACGCCGTCAGAACCGCCGAAAGGGCCGCAGCCAGCAGGAAAACGCGCATGGCGCATATTAGCGTAAAGGGCTTTGCCCCTCCCAAGCGATTGTTTCAGCGGGCGAAACGCTGGCGCAGCCAGCCGACGGCGATAGGCAGGACGGAGAGCCCGATGATGGAGAAGATCACCACCGAAAGGTTGTTCTTCACCAGCGGCAGGTTGCCGAACCAGTAGCCGGCGCCGGTGAGCGACACCACCCAGATCACGGCGCCCAGCAAGTCGAAGGCGAAGTAGCGCGGGTAGGTCATGCGCGCGACGCCGGCGACGAAGGGCGCGAAGGTGCGCACCAGCGGGATGAAGCGCGCCAGCGTCATGGTCAGGCCGCCCCAGCGCTCGTAGAAGCCGTGGGCATGGTCGTAGGCGGCGCGGTTGAAGAAGCGCGGCGCGCCTTGTCCCCAGTGCAGCACGCGCTTGCCGATCCAGCGGCCGATCCAGTAGTTGCAGTTGTCGCCCAGCACCGCCGCCGACAGCAGCACGGCGACCAGCGCACCGAACTCCATGCCGCCGGTGGCGGCCAGCGCGCCGGACACGAACAGCAGCGAGTCGCCGGGCAGGAAGGGCGTCACCACCAGTCCCGTCTCGCAGAACACGATCAGGAACAGCAGGCCGTAGATCCAGATGCCGTATTCGACGACCAGCAGCGCGAGGTGCTTGTCGAGATGGAGAACGATGTCGGCGAACTGGGCGAGGAAATCCATGCGAAAAGGGCCGGGAGCCAAGGCGGGACGCGCATTCTACCCTGCTGCCCCGGGCGCCGCCGATATAATCCCGCGGTGTCGCGCATCCACGCCCTCCCCGACCTCCTGATCAGCCAGATCGCCGCCGGCGAGGTGGTCGAACGTCCGGCCTCGGTGCTCAAGGAACTGCTCGAGAACAGCCTCGACGCCGGCGCCACCCGCATCGACGTGCAGTTGGAGGAAGGCGGCGTCAAGCTGATCCGCGTCGCCGACGACGGCGGCGGCATCGAGCGCGACGACCTGCCGCTGGCGCTGGCCCGCCACGCCACCAGCAAGATCGCCACGCTGGCCGACCTCGAGCGCGTCGCCAGCTACGGCTTCCGCGGCGAAGCGCTCGCCTCGATTGCCTCGGTGGCGCGCATGGCGGTCACCAGCCGCAGCAGCGGGGCTCCGCATGCCTGGCGCATCGGCAACGCCGGCGCCGCGGCCGAGCCCGCCGCGCTGGCGGCGGGAACCGTCATCGAGGTCGCCGACCTCTACTACAACACCCCCGCGCGGCGGAAGTTCCTGCGCTCGGCCGGCACCGAGTTCGGCCACTGCGACGAGGTGCTGCGCCGCATGGCGTTGGCGCGACCCGAAGTCGCCTTCTCGCTGATGCACGACCGCGCGGTCAAGCGCCGCCTGCAGTCCGGAACGGCGGAGCGGCGGCTGCGCGACATATTCGGCGACGAGTTCTTCGCGCAGGCGCGCACCGTCGAGGCCAGCGCCGGACCGCTGCGGCTCGCCGGCTACGCGGCGCTGCCCGCCTACTCGCGCGCCGGCCGCGACGAGCAGTACTTCTTCGTCAACGGCCGCTTCGTGCGCGACAAGCTGCTCGCGCATGCGGCGCGCGAGGCCTACGCCGACGTGCTGCACGGCAGCCGCCATCCGGCCTACGTGCTGTTCCTCGAGCTCGATCCGGCCGCCGTGGATGTGAACGTCCATCCCGCCAAGACCGAGGTGCGCTTCCGCGACGGCCGCGGCGTGCACCAGTTTGTCTTCCACGCGCTGG
>DASVZD010000144.1:0-3393 GCA_036391815.1 Rhodocyclaceae bacterium | reverse complement strand
GTCGGTGGCGAGCATCAGGCGCTGGCGGCGGAAGCCGTCCGGCAGCAGCTTGCCGTGGCATTCCTTGAAGGCGCGCACCTTGCAGCGGCGGCAGACGTCGGGATCGAGCGTCCAGTAGAGCGCGCCGACGACGTTGGTCATCACCGGGAAGAAGGCGCCCTCGCCGATGTCCTTGACGTAGTCGCCCTGCTTCAGCAGGCCGTAGATCGAGGGGTTGAGCCGGTAGAAGTAGAGCCCGCCGCCGATGCGGCGGCGCCGCCGCGCCTCCTGCGCCAGCACTTCGGCGCCAGCGACGTCCATGTAGGTGAGTCCGGCGGCGGCGATCAGCACCGACTTCTGCAGCGGATTGTCCTCGTCGATCTGCTGCAGCGCCTGCTGGACGTAGCTGGCGGCCCCGAAGTAGAGGTTGCCGTTGATGCGCACGATGCGCAGCTGCGGGCACTCCTTGCGGCCCTGGGCGCGCACGAAGTGGTAGGCGCCTTCCTGCTGCGCGGGCACCACGGGGATCACTTCCGGCCGCGACGAGCGGTAGAGGAACATGATCAGCGACAGGAACACGCCGACGAAGATGCCGGCCTCGAGGTTGAACAGCGTGCCGACCAGCGTGGCGCCGAGGATGGCGGTCTCGGCCTTGCTGGTGTGCCAGATCGAGTGCATGTGGTGGAAGTCGATCAGGCCCCAGGCCACCAGGAACAGGATGCCGGCCATGGCGGCCGTCGGCAGGTAGGCGGCGAGCGGCGCCACCAGCAGCAGCACGATCACCAGGAATGCCGAGGCGAGGATCGAAGCGAGCGGCGTCTTGGCGCCCGCCTCGTAGTTGACGCCGCTGCGGTTGAACGAGCCGGAGGACGCATACGATGAGAAGAAGGCGCCGATGATGTTGGAGAGGCCCTGGCCGATGAACTCCTGGTTGCCGTCGATGCGCTGCTCGGAGCGCACGGCGATGGCGCGCGCGATGGAAACGGCCTCGGTGAGCGCCAGCATGGTGATGACCAGCGCCGGGGCCAGCGTGTGGCGCAGGGTCTCGAGCGAGAAGTCGGGGGCGGACAGCGGCGGCAGCGTCGCCGGCAGCGCGCCGACGGTGCGGATGCCGGTGAAATCTTGGCCGAACACCTCGTTGAGCACGGCCGCCACCACGCTGCCGACGATCATCGCGGCGATCATGTAGGGCATGCGCTTCCAGTAGCGCCGCGTCAGGATGCCGGTGGCCAGCGTGATGCAGCTGACGGCCAGCACGTAGGGATTGCTGTCGAGGACCTGCAGCGCGAGCTGGTGGATGATCTCGTAGAACGGCGTGCCGCGCGGGATCGGGATGCCGAAGAAGTTCTTCACCTGGCTGGCGCCGATCAGGATGGCGGCGCCGGCGGTGAAGCCGATCACCACCGAGTGCGAGATGAAGTTCACCAGCGCGCCCATGCGCGCCAGCCCGAGGATCAGCTGGAACACGCCGACCAGGAAGGTCAGCGTGAGCACCAGGCTGATGTATTCGGGCGAGCCCGGGTCGGCGAGGTGCGACATGGCGGCGAACACGGCGATCGAGATCGCGGTGGTCGGGCCGGACACCAGGTGCCAGGAGGAGCCCCACAGCGCGCCGATCACGGCTGGCACCATCGCGGCGTAGAGGCCATACTGGGGCGGCAGGCCGGCGATGGTGGCGAAGGCGACGCCCTGCGGCAGCACGATCAAAGCGCCGGTGAAGCCGGCCAGCGCATCGTCGCGCAGGATGTTGCGGTTGACCTTGGGCCACCACAAGAGGAAGGGGAACAGTTTGGTGGCGAGCCCGTGCTTGATCTTCATCTCGGTTTCTGGGACCAGCTCTTCAGCGGTAGCAATATGCATGACAGGCTCGCGATATTAGCAGAGGCGAATATTCGCCAGAAGCCGAAGGCACGGGCTTTGGCGGGGATGGGATGGGGCCGAGCTTAGTCCCGGCGCCGTCAAAGCCCCGTCAATTCAAGGTGAAGCGGGCGTCAAGGTGTATAGAGAAGTGTTGCTATCGTTCCGCAGCCTGTTGCATTCTGCAACTCGATTTTCCAGCCCTGGCGGTCGCAGATGCGCTTCACCAGCGACAGCCCGATGCCGGCGCCCTCGCTGGCCGGGCCGCGGTAGCCGCGCTCGAACACCCGTTCGCGGTCGCCGTCGGCGATGCCGCAGCCGGTGTCGCCGACCGTGAGGCGGTCGGCGGCGAGGTGCAGCGAGACGGTGCCGCCCTCGGTGTGGGCGACGGCATTGCGCACCAGGTTGTCGACCACGATGGAGAACAGCGCCGGCGCCACGTCGAGCCAGACCGGGCCGTCGATCTGCACTTCGATGGCGCTGTGGCGGTTCTCCGCCTGCTTGCGATGGCGCTCGACCGCGGCGAGCACCAGCGGGCCGCACTCGCAGGCCTCGTCCGCGGGCGCCGCTTCCTCGCGCGCGAGGTGGAGCAGGGCGGCGGTCAATGCCGCCATTTCCCCGGCGGCGCGCTCGATGCGCGCCACGCGGCCGGCCTGCGCCGGGCCCAGCGTCTTGTCCTCGCTCAGCACTTCGGCGGCGCCGCGGATCACCGCCAGCGGCGTGCGCAGTTCGTGGCTGGCGTCGGAGGCAAAGGCGCGCTCGCGCTCCACGAAGGCGCCGAGGCGTTCGAGGTAACGGTCGAAGGCATGGCGCAGCTCGCCGATCTCGTCGTTCGGCTGGTCGGGCAGCGACAGCCGCGGCGGATTGTCGCTGGGCGCATGGGTGACCGCGTAGGCGAGATCGGCCACCGGCGCCACCACGCGTCCCGCCAGCCAGCGTCCGCCCGCTGCGGCGAGCAGCGTCATCAGCAGCGCGCCGCCGGCCAAATAGAACAGGAAGGCGCTTTCGCGCGCGTGCTGGCGCTCCTCGCTGAAGATCATGGTGTAGCGCTCGCCGTCGCGCTCCGCCACGGCGACGCGGTAGGGCACGCCGTCGAGCACGATCTCGTGGCGCCCGGGCGCCAGGCCGCGCAGCTGCGGCGGCATGTCGGGGATGGCGTCGCCGTTCGTGACGTAGCCGCGCAGGCTCGCCGTGTCCGGCGGCAGCGAGCGCGGGTTGCGCGCGCGGCGCGCCATGTAGTCGTCGAGTTCGGCGGTGAGCGTCTGGTCGATCAGCCGCTTGGAGAGATCGTGCGCGGCGAGCCAGAGGCCTAACGCGAACAGCAGTGATAGGACTGCGCCGAGGCCGGCGAAGTAGAACGCGACACGGAACCGGAGGCTGTGTCGGCGGAGCATGAAACTAGATCGTACCTTCGAACCGCCGAGGGCGACGGGGGGGCGCCGACGCTTCGTGTCCCCCGTCGGCCGCTGCGCGGCCTCCTCCTCCTTTACCTACGCGTCGACGCCCCCCCGCCACCCTCGGCTTGGCGTCCGCGATGGTTTTGCGCATCGCATCTCT
>DASVZD010000143.1:0-3802 GCA_036391815.1 Rhodocyclaceae bacterium | reverse complement strand
AGACCCTGGCGCAATTCGCCGAGAGAGAAACTTTGGATCAGGTCGCGAGCGCCCATGAGCTTACTTCCAGATGTTGAAGGGCGACATCATCCAGATGCCGATGACCGGTATCCAGAGGAGGCACAGCGGAACGAATACCTTCCAGCCCAGGCGCATGATCTGGTCGTAGCGGTAGCGCGGGAAGGTCGCGCGCAGCCACAGGAACACGAACAGGATCACGCACAGCTTGGCGACCAGCCACCAGATGCCGTCGGGCAGGAAGCCGACCGGCGACAGCCAGCCGCCGAGGAAGAAGATCGAGACCATCGCCGAGACGAGGATCATGTTGGCGTATTCGGCGAGGAAGAACATCGCGAAGGCCATGCCCGAGTACTCGACCATGTGGCCGGCGACGATCTCGGATTCGCCTTCCACCACGTCGAACGGCGCGCGGTTGGTCTCGGCCACGCCCGAGATCAGGTACACCAGGAACATCGGGAATAGCGGGATCCAGTTCCACGACAGGAAGCCGAGGCCCATCGCGGCGAAGCGGCCATGATCCTGCGCGCGCACGATGTCGGAGAGGTTGAGGCTGTTCGACACCATCAGCACGACGATCAGCGCCATGCCCATCGAGACCTCGTAGGAGACCATCTGCGCCGCGGAGCGCATCGCGCCGAGCAGCGGGTACTTGGAGTTCGACGACCAGCCGGCGATGATGATGCCGTAGACGCCGACGGAGCTGATCGCCAGCAGGTAGAGCACGCCGGCGTCGATGTTCGCCAGCGCACCGCCGTCGAAGAACGGGATCGCCGCCCACGCGGCCAGCGCCGGCGCCATGGAGAGGATCGGCGCCAGGATGAAGAGGCCGCCGTCGGCCTTGGCCGGCACCAGCACTTCCTTGAAGAAGAGCTTCATGCCGTCGGCGATCGGCTGCAGCAGGCCCCAGGGGCCGACGCGGTTCGGGCCGATGCGCACCTGCATCCAGCCGATGATCTTGCGCTCCCAGAAGGTGAGGTAGGCGACGCCGAGCAGCAGCGGCGCCATGATCGCGACGATGCGCACGAGAGTCCACACCAGCGGCCAGAAGTCGCCGAACAGCGGTCCGATGTTCTGGTGGATCGGGGCGAGCAGGGCTTCCATCAGACCTTCTCCATCGCGATGGGTGTCATTTGCAGGCTGGCCGCGCGGCGCACCAGCGGGTCGGCACCGTACAGCGGCACCGGCTTCATCGCGTCAGCGGCGGGGTTCGGGGTCAAGTCGACGCTGCCGGCGGCGCCGTTGTCGAGCCCGGACACGAATTCCGGCGTGCCGCCGAGAATCTCGTTGCGCACGTCCTCGCTGCTGTCGTAGCCGAAGCCGGACAGTTCGAGGACGCTGCCCAGCGCACGCAGCACCTTCCAACCGGGGCGCGTATCGCCCTTCGGCTTGCACACGGCCTGGAAGCTCTGCGCGCGGCCTTCCATGTTCACGAAGGTGCCGGACGTCTCGGTGAAGGGCGAGACCGGCAGGATGGCGTCGGCGTACTCGAGCGCGGCGTCGGACTTGAACGGCGAGAGCACGATCACGCTGTCCGCGGCCTTCAGTGCCGCCACGGCGGCGGGGCCGGCGGCGCAGTCGAGTTCCGGCTCGGCATTCACCACCAGGTAGGCGCGGCGGCCTTCGCCCAGCATGCGAGCAGCGTTGAGGCCGTCGGCCTGCGGCAGCGCCTTGGCGACATAGCCGCCGACGCTGTTGGCCGCCTCGCCGAGCAGGCCGCAGCGGGCGCCGAGAACTTCGGCCAGCTTGTTGGCCAGCAACTGCAGCGTGCCGGCCTGCGGATGCTGCTGCGCGAAGTTGCCCAGCAGGATGCCGGCGTTGCCGCCCGACACCAGGCTTTCGGCGATGGTCTTCGCCGCCGCGGAAACCGTCACGCCGGCGACGGCCGCATCCGGAGCGGCGCCCTTCAATTCCGCGGCTGCCTTGACGACTTGGGCGAGCACAGCGGGCAGTTGCGACGACGGCGCGACGATCTTGCCGGCCGGCTTGATCAGCAGGTCTTCGTCGAAGGCGTGGATGACGGAAATCGCCGTGCCGCGCTTGGCGGCCTGGCGCAGGCGCTGGGCCAGCAGCGGATGCTCGCGGCGCAGCGCCGAGCCGACCACCAGCACGCGGTCGAGCTGGTTGAGTTCGGCGACCTTCATGCCCAGCCAGGGCGCGCCGCGGCGCTTGCCGTCGAGCGTGAAGTCGATCTGGCGCAGGCGGAAGTCGACGTTGTCGGAACCGAGGCCGCGCATCAGCTTGGCGGCCAGCGCCATTTCCTCGAGGGTCGAATGCGGGCTGACCAGCGCGCCGATGGCGGAAGCGCCATGGTTCTTGGCGACGTCGCGCAGCGCGTGGGAGACGTAGTCGAGCGCGACGTTCCACTCGACTTCCTGCCACTTGCCGCCCTGCTTGACCATCGGCTTGGTCAGCCGCTGGTCGCTGTTGAGGCCTTCGTAGGAGTAGCGGTCCTTGTCGGACAGCCAGCATTCGTTGATGTCCTCGTTCTCCAGCGGCAGCACGCGCATCACGCGGTCGAGCTTGGTCTGGACGATGAGGTTGGAGCCGAGGCCGTCGTGCGGACTCACCGAGCGGCGGCGCGACAGCTCCCAGCTGCGCGCGGTGAAGCGGAACGGCTTCGAGGTCAGCGCGCCGACCGGGCAGAGGTCGATGATGTTGCCGGAGATCTCGGAGTCGACCGTCTTCTCGACGAAGGGCATCACCTCGGCGCGGTCGCCGCGGAAGGCCTGCCCGAGCTCCATGAAGCCCGCGATCTCCTGGGTGAAGCGGATGCAGCGCGTGCAGTTGATGCAGCGGGTCATGTCCGTCGACACCAGCGGGCCGAGGTTCTTGTTCAGAACCACGCGCTTCTCTTCCTGGAAGCGCGCGTTGCTGGCGCCGTAACCGACCGAGAGATCCTGCAGCTGGCACTCGCCGCCCTGGTCGCAGATCGGGCAGTCGAGCGGGTGGTTGATCAGCAGGAACTCCATCACGCCCTTCTGCGCCTTGACGGCCATCTCGGAGTGCGTGAACACCTTCATGCCGTTGGTGACGGGGGTGGCGCAAGCCGGCAGCGGCTTCGGCGCCTTCTCGACCTGCACCAGGCACATGCGGCAGTTGGCCGCGATGGAAAGCTTCTTGTGGTAGCAGAAGTGCGGAATATAGGTGCCCAGCTTGTGGGCGGCCTCGAGGACCGTGCTGCCTTCTTCGACTTGCAGGGCCTTGCCGTCGATTTCGATGTCGATCATGCCGCGGCTCCAGCCATCATGCGGGTGTGGAACGTGCTGCCGGCCTTCTGCACTTCGGGCGGGACCAGGCACTTCTTGTGTTCGATGTGATACTCGTATTCGCTGCGGAAATGCTTGAGGAAGCCGTTGACCGGCATCGACGCCGCATCGCCGAGCGGGCAGATGGTCCTGCCCATGATGTTGGTGGTCAACGAGGTGAGCAGGTCGAGGTCTTCCATCCGGCCCTGGCCGTGCTCGATGCGATGGATGATCTTGTTGAGCCAGCCCGTGCCTTCGCGGCAGGGCGTGCATTGGCCGCAGGATTCCTCGTAGTAGAACCACGACAGGCGCTCCAGCGCCTGCACCATGCAGACCGTCTCGTCCATCACGATCACCGCGCCGGAACCGAGCATCGAGCCGGCTTTGGCGATGGAGTCGTAGTCGAGCGTGCAATCCATGATGATGTCGGCCGGCAGCACCGGCGACGACGAGCCGCCCGGGATCACGGCCTTGAGCTTCCGGCCGCCGCGCATCCCGCCGGCCATTTCCAGCAGCTTGGCGAAAGGCGTGCCCAT
>DASVZD010000142.1:0-6702 GCA_036391815.1 Rhodocyclaceae bacterium | reverse complement strand
GTCCCAGCCCGCGACGAGCGAGATGCTGCCCGCGCCGCTGTTCTGGATGCTGCCGGTGGTGAAGTTGAGGTTCCGCTGCGCCAGCAGCGTCAGCGAATGGGCCTGGTTGTAGGACATCGCGCCCGTGAAGGTGATGTCGCCATTGCCGGGGCTGGCCGTGCTCGTCTTGGTCTGGATGATGACGTCGGTGTTCGCCAGCGAGTCCTTGAGGTAGTACCAGCTGATCGCCGCCGTGCTGCCGGGATAGGTGTCATGGACGAACAGCGGGGTGCCGCCGTAGTCGGTACTGCCCGGGCCGTAGTTGGCCAGCGTGGAGGAGTCGATGGTGATGTCCACCGGATCGAGCAGGAAGCTTCCGGTGCGGCCCTTGGGCGCTGCAGTGCTCACCCTGGCCCAGGCTTCAAGGGCGCGCTTGCCCGACGTCTCGACGAGACCGCCGTCGCCGCCGTTGACGCCGCCGCGCGCCGTGATCGTGCCGTACGCCCTCGTCGTGTCGTCAGACCAGACCACCACCGTGCCGCCGCTGCCGTTCTCCGTCGCGTCGGCCTTGATCACCGCCTGCGGACCGAAGTACGCCATCTGCGCGTTCTGGATCGCGGCGTTCTTGCCTTGGAAATCCCCGCCCACCAGCACCGTGCCGCCGCCGCCTTGACCCGAGACGTCGATCGTCGCCTGGTCCGTCAGCGCCACGCGGTTGCCCAGCACCTCCACCCGGCCGCCCTTGGTGCCCGTCGCCACGATGCGGCCCGCACCGTCCACGTACGTGTCCTGGCTCGCCTTCAGGAAAATCCGCCCGCCTTCCTTGACCACGCTGGAGGCATTGAGCGTGCCGGAGTTCCGGACCATCACGCCCGCCATGCCGATGCGCCCGGCATCGGCGAGGACGGTGCCGAGGTTGGTCGCGTTGCCCGCTGCCCCGGTGATCGTCACCTTGACGCCCGGCGTGCCGGTGTCGATCAGATCGACGGTTTCGCCGGCAGCGAGGATCGCCTCGCCCTGCGGCGTAGTGATGATGCCTTCGTTGGAAACGCTTGCGCCGACCAGATAGACCGAGCCGCCGGAAGGCGTGGTGACGGTGCCCTGATTGACGACGCCGGCGGCTCCCGCCGTCTTGTCGAAAGTAAGCTTGCCGGCGAGGAAGTTGGCGTTGGAGACGTCGAGGGTGGAAGCGACGAAGCCGGCGGTGTTGACCATGCCGCCGGGACCGATGAGGATGCCGTTGGGGTTGATCAGCCACACCCTGCCATTGGAGGAGAGGGTGCCGTAGATCTGGGAAGGGCTGGCGCCGACGACGCGGTTGAGGACGCTGCTGGAAGCGGAAGCCTGCTGGAAGTAGGTGGTGTAGCCCTTGCCGATGCTGAAGGAATCCCAGTGGAGGATGGCGCCGTTGCTGTTGGCGACGGTCAGTACGTTGCCACTCTGGGTGGCGGTAGCGGAACCGCTCTGGACGGACATGCCGGAGGGCAACTGCGCGAAGGCGGGCAGCGCGGCGTAGCAGCCGACGACGGCGGCGGTCAATAACCGAGTGCGGGTGTCGACTCGACGGAGCGGCCGAATCTGGAGTGTGCGCATCTCATGCTCCTTTGCCTACGCCAGGGAGGACTGTGGCGGTAAGCGAAAATCCATACATGGAGCATAGGATAGTGACAGGGCTGCTGCACCGTGATAATTGCGCGGAAGGATCGGGAATTGCCCGACAAATTCCCGACTATCGTTCGTCGCCGACGATCTGACCGTCCACGATGCGGATGCGGCGCTTGGCTCGGCCGCCCAGTTCGGCGTCGTGGGTGACGACGACCAGGGTGCCGCCGGCGGCATGGAGCTTCTCGAGCAGGGCCATCACTTCCTGGCCGGTGTGGCGGTCGAGGTTGCCGGTCGGCTCGTCGGCGAGGATCACGCTCGGCTGCATCGACATCGACCGCGCGATGGCGACGCGCTGGCATTGGCCGCCGGAGAGCTGGTCGGGGCGGTGGTTGGCGCGCGCCTCGAGGCCGTATTCGGCGAGCAGCCGCTCGACGCGCTGCCGCCGCTCCAGCGGAGGGATGCCGGCCAGCACCATCGGCAGTTCGATGTTCTGCTCGGCCGTCAGGCGCGGCACCAGGTGGAAGAACTGGAACACGAAGCCGATCTTCTCGCGGCGCACGCGCGCCAGCTCGTCGTCGGAAAGGCCGGTGACGTCCCGCCCGTCGAGCTCGTAGCGCCCGTTGTTGGGACGGTCGAGCAGGCCCAGCACGTTGAGCAGCGACGACTTGCCCGAGCCCGAGGGGCCCATGATCGACAGGTATTCGCCGGCCTCGATGCCGAGGCTGACGCCGCGCAGCGCGTGAACTTCCTCGTCGCCGACGCGGAAGACGCGCTCGATGTCGGTGAGGCGGATCATTGCGCGGCCGGGCTCGCCTTCGCTTCCGCCACCGCGCTCGCCCCGGCCTTCACGCCGTCGCGGTCGAGCGACGTGACGACCCTGTCGCCGCGCGCCAGCCCGGACTTGACCTCGGTGAACTCCCAGTTGGTGAGGCCGATGTCGATCTTGCGCTCCTCCAGCTTGTCGCCGCCGGTCAGGACCAGCACGCGGTTGCCGGGCATCAGCGCCGAGGTCGGGATGCGCAGCACGTCGTCGTGCGCCTGGACGACGACCTCGATGTCGGCGCTGTAGCCGATCAGCAGATGCCGGGCGTCGCCCGGATTGTCGAACTCGACCTCGACCTCCACGGTGCGCGCCTGCTTCTCGATCGCCTGCACGTACGGGGCGATGCGCCGCACATGGCCGTCGAAATGCTTGCCGCGGTAGGCGTCGAGGGTGATGCGCGCCGGCATGCCGATCTTGAGCTGGGCCGCGTCGACCTCGTCGATCGGCGCGCTCACGTAGATGCAGGAATCGTCGATAAGGTCGACCACCGGCAGGGTCGGGATGCCCGGCGGCGAGGGCGTCACGAACTCGCCGACCTCGCCGTTGATCTCGGCGACGATGCCGTCGAACGGGGCGCGCACGATCGTTCGGGCCGTGTCGGCGCGCGACGCCGACAGGCGGGCCTCGGCTTCCTTGACCTGGGTGCGCGCCGTGTCGCAGGTGGCGCGGCTGGAGGCGGCCTGGGCCTCGGCGCGCACCACGCGCTCCTCCGAGACGAAGCCGCGGTCGCGCAGGCTGCGCTGCTGCCTGGCTTCGGAGATCGCCGCGTCGGCGAGGCGGCAGACCTCGACGACATGGGCCTTGGCGGTGGCCAGCTGCTCGCGCGCGACGCCCTCGCGCGTGGTGAGGTCCTGGTTCCAGAGTTCCAGCAGCAGTTCGCCGGCCTTGACGCGCTGGCCCTTCTTGATCGGCAGCTGCTCGATGCGGCCGCCCGCGGCGGGCGCCACCTTGGCGCGGCGGCAGGCCTCGACCGAGCCGGCGCGCGTGTTGGCGACAGTGGTCTCGACGCGGCCGGGCTGGGCCTGCGCGACGACGACCGCCACCGGCTTGGCGCGCGTGAATGCGGCAATCGCCGCGAGCACGGCGGCGACGATCAGCGCGCCGATCGCCAGCTTGAAGATTCTTTCCCTAGTCATGTGCGAATCCGATCAGTGCATCGAGCAGCGCGTCGGGCTGCTCCGCCATCATGGCATGGCCGGCGCCGGGCAGGGTCGCGACGCGCGCGTGCGGCAGCAGCTCGGCCAGCCGCCGGGTGTTGCGCGCGGGGGTCATCAGGTCGCGCGTGCCGGCGACGATCAGGGTCGGGCAGCGGGCGGCCGAAACGGCTGCCGCCGCGGCCTCGCCGTTTGCATAGGCGTTGCACGCGGCGAGGTCGGCCGCGAGGACGCCCGGGGCCTGGCGTTCCATCAGCCGCTGGTTGGCGCCGAACATCCAGATGCCGGGAACCCGGTTGCCGCCCAGCAGGCCGCGCTGCGCGTGCGACCAGCCGTTGATCATCGCCATGGCCGCGGCCTCGTCGTTGGCGGCGGCGGCGAGCAGCGCCTCGGACACGGGCATCGGGACCGACGTGCCGATCAGCGCCAGCTTGGCCACGCGGCCGGCATGGCGGGACGCCGTGTCGAGGACCGCCAGCGAACCCAGGCTGTGGCCGGCCAGGACGGCGCGGCCGATGCCGAAGGCATCGAGCAGCGTCACGATCCAATCGGCGATCACCTCGACGGAGGACAGCGGCGCGCCGCCGCTGCGGCCGTGGCCGGGCAGGTCGGGAACCAGCGTCGCATGGCCATGGTGGGCGAACCAGCGGCTTTGCAGGCCCCAGCAGGAATGGTCCTGCTGGGCGCCGTGGACGAAGACGATTGCCGGAAGCGACGTGTCGAGCGGCTTGCCGCCCGTGTAGAGGAAGGTCGGGCGGCCGGAAATCGATAGTTCCATTGTGTGGATGAGCCCCGAGGGAAGCCCTATTCTAGCCGAGCGACATTCCCCGGGTTCCCCGGGTGTTGCGGGGATGCTGCGGAAATATGCGGCAAGCCCGCGTGCATATTCACGCGGAAAGGCTTCAGCGCTATTATGGCTAAGGCCATAGGTTGGCCAACATAAGACGATGGCGCCGGATCAGGGAGTCGGCGCCTGCTCTGCCCCCAAGAAATTGCGGCACGACTGTTCGATAAGGGGAGAGTCACGCATGGACAAGTGCACCGCCGGATCGATCGGGATGGCTGGAGCGTCGGCTGCCGGCGCCGACAGCCACGGGCCCGACGTGGCCGACATCCTGGTGTCCTACCTCGAGCAGATCGGCGTCGAATACGTCTTCGGCATCCCCGGCGGCGCCATCGAACCGCTCTTCAATGCGCTCGCCAGGAGCGAGCGTCGCGGCGGTCCGCGCCATGTGCTGGCCCGCCACGAGGCCGGCGCGGCCTTCATGGCGGACGGCTATGCGCGCGAAAGCGGGCGCCTGGGCGTCTGCTGCGCGACCTCGGGCCCGGGCGCGACCAACATGATCACCGGGGTGGCCTGCGCCATGGACAACGGCATCCCGATGCTGGTGATCACCGGGCAGCCGGCGCTGCCCACCTTCGGCCGCGGCCCGCTGCAGGAGTCGGCGTGCACCGGCATCAACACGCTGGGCATGTTCGAGCACTGCACCCTCTACAACTCGCTGGTGTCGCATCCCAAGCAGTTCGAGACCAAGCTGGTGGCGGCGCTGCAGCGCGCGACGCGGGCGCCGCGCGGGCCGGTGCACCTGTCGCTGCCGACCGACGTGTTCCGCAGTTCGAATCCCTTCCCCGAGCCCTGCTACGACCTGCCGAACCTGCTGCAGTCGTCGTCGCTGATCGACGAGGCGTCGGTGAATGCGCTTTGCGGGCTGCTCGACGGCGCCAAGAAGATCGTCGTGCTGGTCGGCGGCTGGTGCGGCGAGGCGGTCGGCGAGATCCGCAAGTTCGTCGAGGCGCGCAACGCCGTGCTGGTCACCACGCCCGACGGCAAGGGGCTGGTCAGCCCGCACCATCCGCGCTTCCGCGGCGTGTTCGGCTTCGGCGGCCACGCCTCCGCGGAAGCGGCCCTGCGCAACCCCGATGTCGACCTGATCCTGGCCGTGGGGGCGAACATGGGCGAATGGAACAGCGGCGGCTGGAGCGAGGCGCTGCTCAACGAGCGCCTCGCCCACATCGACGACTCGGAGGAACACCTGGCGCGCACGCCGATGGCGCGGCTGCACGTGCGGGGGCGCATCCTGACGGTGTTCGAACGCCTGAATGCCAGCTTGCCGGCTTCGCCGCGCAGCGGCCGGAAACGGGTGCTCGCGAGGATCTCGTCGCCTCCGTTCACGGCTCCCGTGGCGGAGACCGGCGACGAACGCATCGCGCCGCAGTGGCTGGTGCAGGAACTCGGCCGCCGGCTGCCGCCGACGACGCGCTTCCTCGCGGACACCGGCAACAGCACCTCGTGGGCCGTGCATTACCTCAATCCCGTCGATCGCAGGATCGGTGCGGACCGCAGGGCGACCCCTCGCGCGAAGCGCCCCGTGTGCCAGCGCGAGAGCGCGGGCGGCTGGCTGCGCGTGACCATGAATTTTGCCCCCATGGGCTGGGCGATCGGCGGCGCCATCGGCACGGCGGTGGTCAACCGCTCGGCGCCGGTGGTCTGCCTGACGGGCGACGGCAGCATGCTGATGAACGGCCAGGAGCTCTCGGTCGCCGTCGCCGAGCGGCTCACCGTGATCTTCGTCGTGCTCAACGACGGTGCGCTGGGCATGGTGAAGCACGGCCAGCGCCTGGCGGGCGCCGAGGCGATCGGCTGCGATTTGCCGGCGACGGATTTCGCGGCGCTGGCGCGGGCGCTCGGTGCGCCGGCCTACACGGTTCGCACGCCGGAGGATCTCGATCGGCTGGATTTCGGGAGCATGTGCGCATCCGAAGGCCCGACGCTGGTGGACGTGCACATCGACCCCGAGCAGGTGCCGCCCATGAACGTCCGGATGAAAGTGCTGGCATCGGCGCAATAGGTCTTGCATCGAGAAGGAAATCACATGAACGATGAAGTCATCCGTACCCGCATATGGCTGGAGGAGCCGGAACCGGACAACGAGTTCGCCGCGCGTGCGGCTTATTGCCATGGTTATGACGTCTTCGGCGAGATGATCGGACGTGCCCGCTGGGTTGAGATGATCTACCTGCTGTTTCGCGGCGAGGCCCCTTCACGGGACGAAACCGAGTTGCTCGAGGCCTTGGCCGTGGCGCTGGCGAATCCTGGGCCGCGCGACGCTTCGGTGCATGCCGCCATGTGCGGCGGCGTCG
>DASVZD010000141.1:0-2027 GCA_036391815.1 Rhodocyclaceae bacterium | reverse complement strand
TGTTCGTCGGACGGCGCCGCAGCGCGCGGCTGCGGCGCATCGAGCAGCAGCTGCCCGACGCCCTCGACCTGATCTGCCGCGCCCTGCGCGCGGGGCACGCCTTCTCGGCGGCGCTGCAGATGGTGGGCGAGGAACTGCCCGACCCGCTGGGCGCGGAATTCCGCCTCACGCACGAGGAAGTGAATTACGGCGTCTCGCTGCAGCAGGCGATGATGAACCTGATGGGCCGCATCCCCTGCATGGACCTGCGCTACTTCGTCATCGCGGTGCTGATCCAGCGCGAGAGCGGCGGCAACCTCACCGAGGTGCTCGCCAACCTCGCCGCGCTGATCCGCGAACGCTTCAAGCTGCAGGCCAAGGCGCGCGTGCTGGCGACCGAAGGACGCCTGTCCGCCTGGGTGCTGTCGCTGCTGCCGTTCGTCGTCGCCGGCGTCATCAACCTCGTCAATCCCGCCTTCATGCGCGTGCTGTGGACCGATCCGCTGGGCATCAGGATGGTCGAGGCGGCGCTGGGGGCCATGGCGCTGGGCATCCTCTGGATGCGCCAGATCATCCGCATCCAAATCTGACTGAAGGAGTCCGGCGATGAGCATCGCGAATTTCGTCCTGTTCGCCATCGTGTTCGCGGCGGCCGCGATGTCGGCCATGATCATCCTGCGGCAGCTGGCCTCCGGCCGCGCCCGCCGGCGGCTGCGCATGGTGGGCGGCGACAGCCCGTTCGGCAACGAGGCCGGCCGCGAGGTCTGGCTGCAGACCGCCGTCAGGCTGTCGGGGCCGTTCGCGCGGCTGTCGATACCGGAGCAGGGCTGGGAGGAATCGCCGCTGCGCCTGCGCTTCATGAACGCCGGCTACCGCGGCGAAGGGGCGCGCATGCTTTATTTTGCGGCCAAGACGCTGCTTGCCGTGGCGCTGCCGCTGGTGCTGTTCGTGGTCCTCAGGACCACCGCCCCCGAGCTCGACGCCGCGCGGCTGCTGCTGGTCCTGCTGACGGTCGCGGCGGCGGGGAACTACCTGCCCAACGCGGTGCTGGCGCGCAAGGCGGCGCAGCGCCAGCGCAGCATCTTCGAGGCCTTCCCCGACGCGGCGGACCTGCTGCTGGTCTGCGTCGAGGCCGGCCTCGGGCTGGACGCCGGCCTGACCCGCGTGGCGGACGAGATGCGCATCAGGAGCGAGGCGCTGGCCGAGGAGCTGCAGCTGGTCAACCTAGAGATGCGTGCCGGCAGCACGCGCGAGAAGGCGCTGCGCAACCTGGCGCTGCGCACCGGCGTCGAGGAGGTCAACACCTTCGCCACGATGCTGGTCCAGGCCGACCGCTTCGGCACCAGCCTGGGCGACTCGCTGCGCGTGTTCTCCGACGAGATGCGCAGCCGGCGCCGCTTCCGCGCCGAGGAACTGGCCGCCAAGATCCCGCTCAAGCTGCTGTTCCCGCTGGTGTTCTTCATCTTCCCGGCGCTGCTGATGGTGCTGCTCGGACCGGCGTTCATCCAGATCTACCGCGTCCTGCTGCCCACCTTAACCGGACAGCAATAAGCGGGTATCCTGTTCCCATGAACGCCACGAAGACGACCGCCGGCGGTGCGCCGGCGCTTCGCACGGATTCCCTGGACCCGACCGGCGAAGTCGATCTCGAAGACACCGCGGCGGTCGAGCGCGCCATCAGGACGGTACTCGACGGCAGCTACGCGGGCCGCTACGACGGAGAGCTGCTGTCCCGGGCGATCGCGGACGCGATCCGCGCCTACCGCGGCGACTATCCCGGGCTGCTCCACTGCGACACCCTTTACCACGACCTCCGCCACGCGCTCGAGACCGGCCTGACCACGGCGCGCCTGCTGGACGGCTACGCCCGGTCGCGCAGCGGCGCGGCGATCGACGCCGACCACGCGCTGCTCGCCGTCGTGCTCGGGATCTACCACGACATCGGACTGTTGCGGCGCGAGCACGAGGAACACCTGTGGGGCCCGGTGCTGATCCCCATCCACGAAGAGCGCGGCGTCGAGTTCATGCAGGCCTACCTGCCGCAGACG
>DASVZD010000140.1:0-5819 GCA_036391815.1 Rhodocyclaceae bacterium | reverse complement strand
GGCCGCGTGCCGAACACCGAGGGCCTCGGCGCCGACAACGTCGGCCTCAAGATCGACGCGCGCGGCCGCATCGAGGTCAACGACCATTGCCAGACCAACCTCGAGAACGTCTGGGCGGTCGGCGACGTCATCCGCGGCCCGATGCTGGCGCACAAGGGCATGGAGGAGGGCGTCATGGTGGCGGAGCTGATTGCCGGGCAGGCCGGGCACGTCAATTACGACACCATCCCCTACGTCATCTACACCCACCCGGAGATCGCCTGGGTCGGCAAGACCGAGACGCAGCTCAAGAACGAGGGCGTCGACTACCGCGTCGGCCAGATTCCCTTCATGGCCAACGGCCGCGCGCTCGGCCAGGGCGACACCACGGGCTTCATCAAGATGATCGCCGATGCCAGGACCGATCGCGTCCTGGGCGTCCACGCGATCGGCGCCAATGCCTCGGAATTGATCGCGGAAGCGGTGACGGCGATGGAGTTCGGTGCGGCATCGGAGGACATCGCCCGCATCTGCCACGCGCATCCGACGCTCTCCGAGGTCATGCACGAGGCGGCGCTGGCAGTCGACAAGCGCGCGCTGCACTTTTAGAATTATTACCATCGTATTACGCAGGGCGGCGGGCGAGTCCCGCCGCCTTTCGTTTGAATGCCGCACGCCTACCAGATACTCAATGTCCCGAAGCTCGGCATGATCGAGGGCTTCGAGCGCGCCATGGCCGAGCGCGGCATCGTCGCCGACGAGGCGCAGCGCGAAGCCGCCGAACGCCTGCAGGCGTTCTACGACGACCTGCTCGACTTCAAGGCGCGGCGGCGCACGGCGCTGCGCAAGCTGTTCGTGCGTCCGCAGCTGCCCAAGGGCGTCTGGTTCTGGGGCGGAGTCGGGCGCGGCAAGACTTTCCTGATGGACTGCTTCTTCGCCGCCGTGCCGTACCAGCGCAAGCGGCGCGTGCATTTCCACGCCTTCATGCGCGAGGTGCACGAGCGGTTGCGCGAGCTCAAGCACGAGGCGGATCCGCTCGCCAAGGTGGCGGCGCAGATCGCCGCCGAAACCCGGCTGATGTGCTTCGACGAGTTCCATGTCTCAGACATCGCCGACGCCATGATCCTCGGGCGCCTGATGGAGGCGCTGTTCGAGGCCGGCGTGCTGTTCTGCATCACCTCGAACTATCCGCCGGACGGCCTCTATCCCAATGGCCTGCAGCGCGACCGGCTGCTGCCGACCATTGCACTGCTCAAGGACAAGCTCGACGTCATTCGGATCGACGCCGGCGTCGACTACCGGTTGCGCGCACTCGAACAGGCCAACATCTACATCGTCGCGCCCGACGGCACCGACGATGACCGCATGATGGGCATCTTCGCGCAAGTCGCGGGCGGCGAAGGCCACCATCGCCCGATCCGCGTGCTCGACCGCGACGTGCCGGTGGTGCACCGCGCGCCGGGCGTGGTCTGGTTCGATTTCCACACGCTGTGCGGCGGCCCGCGGTCACAGAACGACTACCTGGTGCTGGCGCATGCCTTCCACACCATCTTCGTCTCGCAGGTGCCGCAGATGGGCGCCGCGATGGCGGCGGCGGCGCGCCGCTTCACCTGGCTGGTCGACGTGCTCTACGACCATCGCGTGAAGCTGGTGATGGCCGCCGCGTGCCCGGCCGGGCAGCTCTACGTCGATGGACCGCAGGCGCACGAGTTCCAGCGCACCGTATCGCGGCTGATCGAGATGCGCTCCCACGAATATCTCGCCAGCGCGCACCGGCGCTACGAGACGCACACTCAGGGCACCAGCACCGCGGCTCCCTGAAGTCGGCCGGCGCGCAGGTCGTCGAGCGCCTCGTTGGCCTGCCTGAGCGGATAGCGTTTCACCGACGTGCGGATCGGCGTCCTCGCCACGAGGGAGAGAAACTCCTCGCCGTCGCGGCGCGTGAGATTCGCCACCGATTGCACGCTGCGCTCGCCCCAAAGGATCGAATAGGGGAACGACGGGATGTCGCTCATGTGGATTCCGGCGCAGACCACCTTGCCGCCCTTGCGCACCGCATGCAGCGCAGCGGGAACCAATGCGCCGACCGGCGCGAAGATCAATGCTGCGTCAAGGCGTTCGGGCGGCTCCTGGTCCGACGCTCCCGCCCATGTCGCGCCGAGGCTGCGTGCGAAGCGCATGCCGTCAGTGTCCCCCGGGCGCGCGAACGCATACACCTCGCGGCCCTGCGCGACCGCCACCTGGCAGATGATGTGAGCGGCGGCACCGAAGCCGTAGATGCCGAGCCTCTTCGCGTCGCCCGCCATCGCCAATGCGCGGTAGCCGATCAGCCCTGCGCACAGCAGGGGGGAGAGTTCCGCGGCGTCCCGCCGTTCCGGAAGCGGAAAGCAGTAGCGTGCGTCGGCGATGGCATGCGTCGCGTAGCCGCCGTCGATCTGGTAGCCGGTGAAGCGTGCATGATCGCAGAGGTTCTCGCGTCCGGCGCGGCAATGCTCGCACTCGCCGCAGGTCCATCCGAGCCAGGGAACGCCGATGCGCTGCCCGGAGCGCAAGCCGTCGACGCCTTCGCCGAGCGCCGCCACGCGGCCGACGATCTCGTGTCCCGGCACGATGGGATAGCGGATGTCGGGAAGCTCCGCGTCGACGAGATGAAGGTCCGTTCGGCACACGCCGCATGCCTCGATCGCGATGAGGACTTCGCCGCGCGCGGGCGTTCGCGGCACCAGATCAACGGCTTGCAAACGACCGCGCGGCGCGGCCAGCTGCATGGCATACGGTGCGGCATTCATCCATTCATGTTAAGTCACTCGGCGCAAAAAAGTCGACGCGGGAGCGGTGGACTTTTTCGCAAAAGCTTCGGCTAGAATCGGCAGCGACAACAGAAGGGGACGCCAATGCTTCAAGTCGGTCATCACGCGCCCGAGTTCTCGCTGCCAGATGCGGACATGGAACTGTTCGACTTCTCCTCGTTGCGCGGCAAGCAGCACGCGGTCCTGTTCTTCTATCCGAAGGACGGCACGCCCTACTGCACACAGGAGGCGATCGAGTTCTCCGATCACGAGCAGGAGTTCCAGCGCCTCGGCGCCGTGATCCTCGGCATCTCGCGCGACGACTGCATCGCCCACGCCGAGTTCGCAGACAAGCACGGCATCTCGGTTCGGCTGCTGTCGGACATCGACGGCAAGGTCGGCCACCAGTACGGCGTCTACCACTACAAGGAATTCAACGGCCAGAAGAAGCTGACGGCCATCCGTTCCACCTTCGTCATCGACAAGACGGGTATCATTCGCCATGCCTTCTACGACGTGAACCCGAAGGGGCACGCCGCGGAAATTTTCCAGCTCGTCAAAGGTCTCAATCACTCATGCAAGTCGGCAAAGACTCCGTCGTAACCCTCGACTATCGCGTCACCGACGCGCAGGGCAATCTCGTGGACGAGGGCAGCGAACCCCTCGTCTATCTCCATGGCGGCTATGGCGGCATCTTCGCGAAGATCGAGGAAACGCTGCAGGGCAAGTCCGCCGGCGAGCGCTTCGACGTCAAGCTGGAGCCCGACGACGCCTTCGGCGAGTACGATGCCGAGCTGGTGATGATCGAACCGCGCAGCCTGTTCCCCGACAACATCGAGGTCGGCATGCAGTTCGAGCGCGCCACCGAGGAGGGCGACGACGACGAGTTGTTCACCATCACCGACATCGCCGAGGACAAGGTGGTCGTCGACGGCAACCATCCGCTGGCCGGCATGGCGCTGATCTTCTCCTGCACCATCGCCGATGTTCGTGCAGCGAGCGCCGAGGAAGTCGCGCACGGGCACGTGCATGCGCCCGGCGGACATCATCACCACTAGGACCTAAACGAGTCGCTGGGGCAGCGTAGCGCGGGCCGACAAGGCCCGGCGAACGCCCGTCGCCCTCGGCGAGTTATCTCACTCGCAAGCGAGCTTCTTCAGCGCATAAAGCCGATCCAAGGCTTCGCGCGGGCTCAAGCTGTCCGGGTCGAGATCGCGTAGCGCGTCCACCGCAGGATGTGGAGGCGTTTCCGCGGCGACCGGCAGCGCCGCGAACAAGTCGGGCTGCGGTCCGGCCGCCACTTCCTGGTTCTCCAGCCGCGCCAGGTGCCGCTTGGCGTCGCGCACCACGCTGCCCGGGATGCCGGCCAGCGCGGCAACCTGGATGCCGTAGCTCTGCGACGCCGGGCCTTCCTCCACCGCGTGCATGAAGACGATCTTGTGCGCGTGCTCGACGGCGTCCAGATGCACGTTGGCGCACTCGGGGTAGTCCTGGGAGAGGCGCGTCAGTTCGAAGTAGTGCGTCGCGAACAGCGTGTAGGCGCGGTTCTTCTCGATCAGGTGGCGGGCAATGGCGAAGGCCAGCGCCAAGCCGTCGAAGGTGGAGGTGCCGCGGCCGATCTCGTCCATCAGCACCAGCGAGCGGTCGGTGGCGCCGTGCAGGATGGCGGCGGCTTCGGTCATTTCCACCATGAAGGTCGAGCGTCCCGAGGCGAGATCGTCCGCGGCGCCGATGCGCGTGTAGATGGCATCGAGCGGGCCGAGGCGGCAGCGCGCTGCCGGCACGAACGCGCCGCAATGGGCAAGCAGGGCGATCAGCGCGGTCTGGCGCATGTAGGTGGACTTGCCGCCCATGTTGGGACCGGTGACCAGCAGCAGCTTGCGCGTCGCCGCGAGACGGACGTCGTTGGGAATGAAATCGTCGACCTGCCGCTCGACCACCGCATGGCGGCCGCGGTCGATCTCAATGGTGGGTTCGGCGCAGAACTCGGGCCGCACGTAGTCGTAGCGGAGCGCGGCTTCGGCAAAGGCGGCGAGGCCGTCGGCCAGCGCCAATGCGCGCGCGATGCGCTGCAGCGCGGGGATGAACGGCGCCAGCTGGTCCAGCACTTCCTCGTAAAGCCGCTTCTCCAGCGCGAGCGCGCGCTCGTTGGCGGACAATGCCTTGTCCTCGAAGGCCTTGAGCTCGGGCGTGATGTAGCGCTCGGCATTCTTCAGCGTCTGCCGGCGCCGGTAGTCGTCGGGGATCTTCTCGACATTGGCGTGGGTGACCTCGATGTAGAAGCCGTGCACCTTGTTGTACTCGACCTTGAGGCTGGCGATGCCGGTGCGTTCGCGTTCGCGCCCCTCCAGCTCCAGCAGGAAGGCGCCGCAGTTGGACTGCAGCGCGCGCAATTCGTCGAGTTCGGCGTGGTAGCCGGCGCCAATGACGCCGCCCTCGCGCAGCATGGACGAGGGCTCGGGCGCGATGGCGCGCGCGAGGAAGGCCTGGCACTCGGGCAGCCCGGCCAGGTCGCTGCAAATCTGCTGAAGCAGTTCCGCCTGCGGAGAGGCGAGGCTGCCGGCGACGGACGGCAGCCCGGCAAGCGTGTCGCGCAGCGAAGAAAGGTCGCGCGGCCGTGCGTTCCTCAGCGCGATGCGCGCGGTGATGCGCTCGACGTCGGCGACGGGCTTGAGGGCGGCGCGCAGCGGCGCCAGCGTGGACGCGTCGACGAGTTCTCCGACGGCGGCGTGGCGGGCCGCTGCCGCGCTGCGCTCGGCCAGCGGGTGATGCAGGCAATGGCGCAGCCAGCGCGATCCCATGCCGGTCAGGCAGGTGTCGAGCAGCGACAGCAGCGTGGGGGCCGGCTGTCCGCGCAGCGTTTCGGTGATCTCCAGGTTGCGGCGCGTCGCGGCGTCGAGGCGCAGGTAGGCGCCCTGGTCCTCGGCGACCAGGTTCGTCACATGGGCGAGCGCCTGCATCTGCGTGGCGCGCGCGTAGCCGTACAGGGCGCCGGCGGCGGCCACGCCGAGCGGCAGGCCCTCGATGCCGAAGCCCGCCAGGTCGCGCGTG